>NZ_JBEZDN010000272.1:0-1050 GCF_040648315.1 Pseudonocardia sp. NPDC049154 | reverse complement strand
CCGGTCACGGTCATCGGGAACTCGTCCACGACCAGCACATACCGCGGGATCTTGTAGTGCGCCAGCTTGCCCGTCGCGAACTCGCGCACCGACTCCGCGGTGACCCGCGCGCCCTCCCGCACCTGCACCCAGGCACACAGCTCCTCGCCGTACTTCACATCCGGCACCCCGATCACCTGCGCGTCGAGAATGTCCGGATGGGTGTAGAGGAACTCCTCGATCTCCCGCGGGTAGATGTTCTCCCCACCCCGGATGACCATGTCCTTGATCCGCCCGGTGATGTTCACATACCCCTCGGCATCCATCACCCCCAGATCCCCGGTGTGCATCCAACGCGCCGCGTCGATCGCCTCCGCGGTCTTGTCCGGCTCGTCCCAGTAGCCCAGCATCACCGAATAGCCGCGCGTGCACAGCTCCCCGGGCTCCCCCCGCGGCACGGTCAACCCACTGTCCGGGTCCACGATCTTGACCTCCAGGTGCGGGTGCACCCGGCCCACGGTCGACACCCGGAGCTCCAACGAGTCATCCGCGCGGGTCTGCATCGACACCGGGCTCGTCTCGGTCATCCCGTAACAGATCGTGACCTCCTCCATGCCCATCCGCGACACGACCTGCTTCATCACCTCCACCGGACACGGCGACCCGGCCATGATCCCCGTCCGCAGACTCGACAGGTCATAGGACTCGAAGTCCGGGTGGTTGAGCTCCGCGATGAACATCGTCGGCACCCCGTACAACGACGTGCACCGCTCCGCCGCCACCGCCTCCAGGGTCGCCTTCGGGTCGAAACCCTGCGCCGGGATCACCATCGTGGCCCCGTGGGAGGTGCACGCGAGGTTGCCCATCACCATCCCGAAGCAGTGATAGAACGGCACCGGGATACACACCCGATCCGCCGGCGTGTACCCGTTGAGCCGGCCCACGAAAAAGCCGTTGTTCAAGATGTTGTGATGGCTCAGCGTGGCGCCCTTGGGGAAACCCGTCGTCCCCGAGGTGTACTGGATGTTGATCGGATCATCCGGCGACAGCTCGGCCTGCTTCTCCACCAAC
>NZ_JBEZDN010000271.1:0-1074 GCF_040648315.1 Pseudonocardia sp. NPDC049154 | reverse complement strand
GGGCACGACGTCGCCGAGGATCGGGTCGACCACCCGCCAGGCGGCCTCGACGGTGTCCTGCCGGGCGAACAGGATCCGGTTGCCGTCCAGGGCCGCGCCGATCAGCCGGTCGTACGGGCGCGCGTCGTCCGCCGCGTGCTCGGCGAACACCAGGTCCTGCTGCTCGGGGACGCGCTCGATCCCCTGCTTCTTGCCCGCCAGGGTCAGCGAGACCGCGGCGTTCGGCCAGATGCGGAAGCGCAGGGCGTTGACCGGGCGCGGACCGGGCACGTCGAAGACGTCGAGCGGGGCCGGCCGGAAACGGATGCTCACCTCGGTGGCGGTCACCGGCATCGTCTTGCCCGCGCGGATCAGGATCGGGACCCCCGCCCAGCGCCACGAGTCGAGCTCCAGGCGGACGGCCGTGTAGGACTCGGTGGTCGAGACCGGGTCGACGCCGGCCACCTCCCGGTAGCCCTCGTACTGGCCGCGGACGGTGTTCTCCGGCGTCAACGGGCGGATCGCCTGCAGCACGCGGGCCTTGGCGTCGACCCAGGACATCAGGCCGGACCCGTCCGGCGGGTCGGCCACCACGGTGGCCAGGACCTGCAGCATGTGGTTCTGCAGGACGTCGCGGGTGGCGCCGGTGCGGTCGTAGAAGCGGCCGCGGTCGGCGACGTCGAACGCCTCCGCCATGGTGATCTGGATGCTCTCGACGTGGTCGCGGGTCAGCAGCGGCTCGAAGATCGAGTTGGCGAAGCGGGCCACCAGGACGTCGTTGAGCGGGTCGAGGCCCAGCCAGTGGTCGACCCGGTAGATCGCGTCCTCCGGGAAGTACCTGAGCATCGTCTCGTTCAGGGCCCGCGCGCTCTGCAGGTCCGTGCCGAACGGCTTCTCGACCATCACCCGGGCGCCCTCGGCGCGCCCGGCCCCGGAGATGCCCTCGGCGATCCGGGCGAACAGGACCGGCGGCACCTCGAGGTAGTACAGGATCCGCGAGCCGTCGCCGATCTCCCGGCTCATCGCCTCGTAGGTCGCCGGGTCGCCGAGGTCGCCGTCGACGTAGCGCAGCAGGCCCAGCATGGTCCGGCCGGG
>NZ_JBEZDN010000270.1:0-1099 GCF_040648315.1 Pseudonocardia sp. NPDC049154 | reverse complement strand
GAGCAACCGGCAGGTGCGGCGGGCGAGCAGGTGCGGTTGGCCGAGCTGGTCGAGTTCGTGATCGGGGTGGACACCCACACCGACACCCACACCGCCGCGGTCGTGGCGGCCGGGACCGGCGCCCTGACTGCGACGATCACGGTGGCGGCCGACGCCGACGGCTACGCCGAGCTGGTGGAGTTCGCCGAGGCCCAGTCGGGGCTGCGGGCCTGGGCGATCGAGGGCACCGGCGGCTACGGCGCCGGGCTGGCCCGCCACCTGGGCGAGCGGCAAGAACTCGTGATCGAGCTGGACCGGCCGACCCGCCCGGCCCGCCGAGCCGGGGCCAAGTCCGATCCGATCGACGCCGAACGCGCCGCTCGCGACGCCCTGTCCCGCACCCGGCTGGCCCAGCCGCGCACCGGGCCGCAGCGGGCCGCGCTGGCGGCCCTGCTCACCGCGCGGCGCGGCGCGGTCAAGGCCGCCACCGATGCCCAACGCCAGTTGCGCGCCCAGGTCATCACCGCGCCGGAGCCGGTGCGGGCCCGCTTCCGCGGCCAGTCCACCACCACGATGATCGCCACCGCGGCCCGGCTGCGCCCGGGCAGCAGCGCTGCGGACGTGCACGCCTTCACCGTGCTGACCACGCTGCGGGCGCTGGCCCGGCGGATCCGAGCACTGCAGGACGAGGCTGATGAGCACGAGCGGGCGATCCGGGCGATCGTGCGCGCCTGGCGCCCGGACCTGCTCGCGATCTCCGGGATCGGGCCGATCGTAGCCGCGACCGTGCTCGCCGCGTGGTCCCACGCCGGGCGCTGCCGCGACGACGCCGCGTTCGCCATGCTCGCCGGCACCGCCCCGATCCCGGCCAGCTCGGGCAAGACCGTGCGCTACCGGCTCAACCGCGCCGGCGACCGCCAACTCAACCGCGCCCTGCACACCGTCGCGTTGTCCCGGCTGCGCTACGACCCGCCCACCCGCGCCTACGCCCAACGCCGCCGAGCCCAAGGCAAGACCGACCGCGAGATCAAACGCTGCCTCAAGCGCTACATCACCAGACAGCTCTACCGACAGCTCGAAAACCCGCCGCTCACGGCTTGACGCTCCATAGGAGCGTCCC
>NZ_JBEZDN010000269.1:0-1128 GCF_040648315.1 Pseudonocardia sp. NPDC049154 | reverse complement strand
CTCACCGCGGTGCTGCCCGACGACCTCGCCGTGATCGTCGAGGCCCGCGCGCTGGACCGAGCCGCAGACAAGACCCGCCCACAGTGGCGGGCCCTGCTGGCCCGGCTCATCGCCCGCCTCGACCCCGACGGTGAACACCGCCGCCACACCACCGCCCGCACCACCCGTGAGGTCACCTACCGCCCACTACCCGACGGGATGGGCTCGCTCTGGGCCCGACTGTCCGCGGTCGACACCGAAGCCGTCTGGCAAACCCTCTGCCGCCTCGCCAAAGCGTTAGGCCCGGACGACCCGCGCACCATGGACCAACGCCGCGCCGACCTGCTCGTCGACCTGTGCACCGGCCGGCTCACCCTCACCGACACCACCGCAGTCACCCAACAGGTCAACGCCGCCCTCGCCCACCTCCGCGACACCGACAACCCAAGCACGGACCCGGACGCCGACACCGATAGCACGCCCGCTGCGAGTACCACCACCACAGACGCCGACGCCTCCGGCGCGCAGGGTGACGACGGCTTCGAGGCGGGCGCCAACGCTGACAGCGAAGCCCGCCACCAGAACACCTCCGATGCGGTCCCCGGTGCACCAGGTGCCGCGGATGGCAGCTCCCCCGACATCAACAACACGAGCGAAGCCGATGCCCGTAGCAGCGCTGTCGGCACTGTGTCCGCGACCGATGACGCCGCCGGCAGCGGTGGGATTGCCGAGAGAGGCGACGCGGACAGGCGCATTACCGACGCACTCCAAGGCAGCCCGACCGACACCGGCTACATCCGATCGGCCAACGCCCACACAGCCGACTCGACCACGAGAACCACACCGTCCGAGGGTTCGTGTGGCAGCGCCACCTCGGCCGACATGGCCTCTGCGAGCCCGACGGCCTCCGACACCGTCGAAGGAACCACCCTCTACGAAGCAACTGGCGCCTCCGGCTCGGCCGAGCCCGTCGGAGCTTCCGGAGAAAATGCTCAACCCGAGCTCCGACCCGGCGAGGAGGACGCGAACCCGCTCGGGGAAGCCGCGGTGATGTTCAGCGAGGCGCAACTCGCGGCCGCGGTCGAGGCCGTGCTCGCCCACCGCCCCGGCCCACGGGCGGTCGGACGCGGGAAGCCCCTGATCCAGGTC
>NZ_JBEZDN010000268.1:0-1137 GCF_040648315.1 Pseudonocardia sp. NPDC049154 | reverse complement strand
GGCGTGGGTTCGGGTGTTGATCTCGCCCGGCTGGCAGGCTGGGCGGGTGCAGGGTCGGTCTGATCCGCAGCGTGAGCTGCTTGATGTCGAGTCCGTTGCCGGGCATCTGTTGCCGCAGGGTGGGATGTTCGCCTTCCTGGCTGCGCACCGTCGGGAGCTGTTCCCGGACGTGTTGTTCGCCGATCTGTTCACCGCCGGGCGGGGCCGTCCGTCGGTGCCGGTCGAGGTGGTCGCCTCGGTTCTGGTACTGCAGACCCTGCACTCGCTGTCGGACCGCGAAGCGGTCGAAGCGCTCACCTTCGACCTGCGCTGGAAGGCCGCGTGCGGGCTCGCGGTCACCGATGCCGGGTTCCACCCGACGACGTTGACCTACTGGCGGCGCCGGCTGGCGGCATCCGAGCGTCCGGAGCGGATCTTCGACGCCGTCCGTGGGGTCGTCGCGGCGACCGGGGCACTGAGCGGGAAGCATCGGCGGGCGTTGGACTCGACGATCCTTGATGACGCCGTCGCCACGCAGGACACGGTCACCCAGATCATCGCGGCGATCCGCCGGGTGGCCCGCGAGGTCGAAGGCGCCGCCGAGGTCATCGTCGCCCAGACACGCGCGCACGACTACAGCCAGCCCGGGAAGCCGCGGATCGCCTGGGACGACCAGGGCGCCCGCGCCGAACTGGTCGATGCCCTGGTCGGTGACGCCCACCGGGTCCTCGGGCATCTTCCCGATCAGGAGCTCGGCGCTAAGGCCGCCGAGGCGGTGGGGCTACTCGCGCTGGTCGCCGGGCAGGACGTCGAGCCCGCCGAAGATTCCGACGGCACCGACGGACGCTGGCGCATCGCCCGGCGCACCGCCCCGGACCGGCTGATCTCCACTGTCGATCCCGAGACCCGGCACGCCCACAAGACCCGCAACCAGCGCCGTGACGGCTACAAGGCTCATCTGGTGGTCGAGCCCGATACCGGGATCATCACCGCCACCGCGCTCACTCCTGCCTCGGGACCGGAGCACTCCGACGCCGCGGTCGGCATCGACCTCCTCGCCCGCGATCAGACCCTCCCCGACACCACTACCGGCCGGCCAGCAGGCCAGGCAGCAGGCCAGGCAGCAGGCCAGGCAGCAGGCCAGGCAGCAGGCCAGGC
>NZ_JBEZDN010000267.1:0-1153 GCF_040648315.1 Pseudonocardia sp. NPDC049154 | reverse complement strand
GGCGCGCGAGCGCGCGCGGTCCGCGACCCGCGTCCAGGGCCGGCTGTCGGGCGAGCTCGCGGCGCTGCAGAGCCGGCTCGCGGAGCTCGACGACGGGACCGCCGCGGCCCGCGCGCAGGGGCACCTCGAGCCGGAGGAGACGGTCGCGGCGGCCGTCGAGCGGCACCGGACGGCGGACGCCGAGGCCGCCGCCGAGCTGGAGCGGCTGCTCGAGGAACGGGTCGGGCTCCGGGAGCGGCGCGAGGAGCTGCGGGCCGCCGCGGACTCGCTCGCGACGGAGCGGCGCGCCCTCGTCGAGCGACACCGGGCGGCGGCCGAGCGCGTCGCGGCCCTGCGGGCACGGGTGGCCGAGCTCGTCGCCGACGACCGGCTGCGCGCGCTCACCGGCGGCGACGAGATGGACCCGGTCGTCGAGGCGGGCGACCTCGAGGACCTGCTCACCGCGGCGATCGCGCGGGCCGAGCGGCACCGGGTGGAACTGGCCGTCGAAGGGGCGGAGGACGAGCGCGCGCTCGCCGCGCTGGGTGCCTCCGGGCTGCTCCCGCCGACCCTGGACCTCGCGCGGGCGCAGGAGGCCGTGGAGGCCGCGGGGATCGCCGTCGCCACCGGCTGGCGGTACCTCGCCGACTCGGTCCCGCAGCGGGAGCACGCCGCCGTGCTGCGCGCGGCGCCCGCGCTCGCATCCGGGCTGCTGGTCCACGCCGAGGCGGATCTGCCGGCCGCGCGCCGGGCCCTCGCCGAGGCCGGGATCCGGCCGACCACGGCCCTGGTCCTGGCCACGACCGCCGACCTCGACGCCGTCGTGCGGGGTGGCGAGGCCGAGCGGTTCGAGCTGGTCACGCCCGCGGCGGCGCTCACCGACCCGGCCGCGGCCGGGGCCGAGACCGCCGCCCGGGAGCAGGCGCGGGCTGCCCGGGCCAGCCGGGACGCCGCGCTGGTGGCCGACCGGGAGCGCGACGACGACCTGCGCCGCGGTGTCCGGGCGCTGCGGGCCGAGTGCCCGCCCGGGACCCTCGAGGCGCTCGACGGCGAGGTGTCCGCCGCCGCGGAGGAGCTGGGCCGGGCGGACGAGGACGCCGCGCGGGTCGCGGCCGACCTCGCCGTCGCGGACGAGCGGGAGCAGGACCGCGAGCGCCGGCGCGAGGCGGCGGAG
>NZ_JBEZDN010000266.1:0-1164 GCF_040648315.1 Pseudonocardia sp. NPDC049154 | reverse complement strand
CCGGACTGGCGGGTGGAGGGGGCGACCCCGGCCAGGCAGATCAGCGAGTCCGGGGTGGGGAACCGGCCGCGGGCGTCGCCGATCTCGGCGAGCAGCCGGGCCGCCCGGATCTGGCCGCTGCGGGGCAGGCTGGTGAAGATCTGTTCGTCGGGGTGCAGGGCGAGTTGTTCTTCGATCTGGTCGGCCAGGACCTGGATCTGGGTGAGGACGGCCTCGAGCGCGTTGATCAGGGCGAGGGTGATCTGGGCGCGGGCGCCGCCGTCGCCGGTCAGCCCGCGCGGCGCCTCGGTCAGGCGCTGGTGCAGGGTCTCGGCGCTGGTGCGGCCGCAGTAGCCGACGCCGTGCAGCCAGGCGGCGAGGCGCTTGACGGAGAGCCAGTCGGCGCGCTGTTGGTCGGGGAACCGGCGCAGGAACGCCAGGCTGATCTTCGAGTCGAGGTCGGCGAACAGCCCGACCGCGCCGGGAAAGGCGACGCCCAGGTGCGCGCGCAGCTAGTTGGCCAGCGCGATCCGGTGCGCGACGAGGTCCTTGCGGGCCCGGCAGGTCGCGCGCAGGGTGACCGTCGCGGGGGTGTCGAGGACCAGCGGACGCAGCCGCGCTCGGTCGGTGCGCACGACATCGGCCAGAACGTAGGCGTCGAACCGGTCGTCTTTGTTGCCGGCCGAGCCGTAACGGCCGCGCAGGTTCTTGACCTGCAGCGGCGGGATGACGAACACGGTGAACCCGGCGGCGAGCAGGGCGTCGACGAGCGGGCCGTCGCCGCGTTCGATTCCGACCTGGTCGACCCCGGCCCGACGCAGGCGCCGGCACAGCCCACGCAGCCCGGCCCGGGTGTGGGTGACGGTGAACCGGTCGAGCGGGGTGCCGTCGCCGGCCACGACGGCGACGGCGTGGGTGTCGCTGGCCCAGTCGATCCCGCCGGTCGGCGCGGCCGGCGCGGTGCCGAACCTCCCGGCGGAATGCCCGGCGGGATGCCCGGCGGGATGCCCGGCGGGATGCCCGGCGGGATGCTCGGGGGGTCGCGGAGAGAGGTCTGTCGGCGCGACACTCATCGTCGCCTCCTGTCTGTTGCCGCAGCAGGTAGGCACCCGGTGGTTCCCGACACGGCAGCCGGTCGCTCACTGATCGGCGCTCGTCGGCGCGCAGCCCTGTCGCCAGTCGGCG
>NZ_JBEZDN010000265.1:0-1226 GCF_040648315.1 Pseudonocardia sp. NPDC049154 | reverse complement strand
ATCCGGACACAGCCGTGCCGACCGGCGGGATCGACTGGGCCAGTACCGATCACGCCGTCGCGGTCGTCGCCGCGGACGGGACCGCGCTGGAGCGGTTCACCGTCCCCCACACCAAGGCGGGCCTGCGCGGGCTGTGTCGGCAACTGCGGCGGGCCGGGGTCGATGAGATCGGCATCGAACGTGGCGACGGCCCAGTCGTCGACGCCCTGCTCGGCACCGGTTTCACCGTGCTCGTCATCCCGCCCCTGCAGGTCAAGAACCTGCGCAGCCGCTACGGCTCGGCCGGCAACAAGGACGACCGGTTCGACGCCTACGTCCTCGCCGACACCGTACGCACCGACCGACACCGGCTGCGCCCCCTGACTCTTGACACCCCGGCCACGCTCACCCTGCGCGCGACCTGCCGAGCCCGCAAGGACCTCGTCGCCCACCGGGTCGCGCTGGCCAACCAGCTGCGCGCCCACCTCGCCGTCACCTTCCCCGGCGCGGTCGGGCTCTTCTCCGAAATCGACTCCAAGATCAGCCTGAGGTTCCTGCGTCGGTTCCCCGACCAGCAACGCGCCGACTGGCTCTCGCTCACACGCCTGCACGCCTGGCTGCGCAGCGTCGGCTACAGCGGCCACACCAGCACCGAAACCCTGCACCGGCGTCTCACAGACGCCCCGCGCGGCCTGAGCGGCGACGGCGGCGCCCGAGCCCAGATCACCGTGGCCCTGATCAACGCCTTGGAGGCGATCTCCACCCAGATCCAGACACTAGCCGATCAGATCGAAGAGCAACTCACCCTGCACCCCGATTCGGAGATCTTCACCAGCCTGCCGCGCGGCGGACAGATCCGTGCCGCCCGGCTGCTCGCTGAGATCGGCGACGCCCGCGGCCGGTTCCCCACCCCGGACTCGCTGATCTGTCTGGCCGGAGTCGCTCCCTCGACCCGCCAGTCCGGCAAGATGAAGATCGTCAGCTTCCGCTGGGCCGCGGACAAACAGCTCCGCGACGCGGTCTGCGATTTCGCCGGCGACTCCCGCCACGCCAGTCCCTGGGCCCGCCACCTCTACGACCAAGCCATCGCCCGCGGCCACGACCACCCACACGCCGTGCGCATCCTCGCCCGCTCCTGGCTGGGCGTGATCTGGAAATGCTGGCAGACCAACACCCCCTACGACCCCGCCAGACACCGCGCCGCCCAAGCCCATCAACACCGAGCGGCTTGACACAGGGCTACTCAG
>NZ_JBEZDN010000264.1:0-1273 GCF_040648315.1 Pseudonocardia sp. NPDC049154 | reverse complement strand
GTGCGGTTCCCCCAAGATCGGGGAGGCATCAGCTATAAGGGGTAGCGATGCCAGAGGTACGGAAGAGGTACGACCGGGAGTTCCGTGACGGGGCGGTCCGGATCGTGGAGGAGACGGGCAAGCCGATCGCCCAGGTCGCCAGAGACCTGGGGGTCAACGAGGGCACGCTGGGCAACTGGGTGGCCCGCGCGCGGGAAGCGCGCGAGGGCACCGAGGGACTGTCGCGGGGTGACATCGACGAGCTCAAGCGGCTGCGCGCGGAGAACGCCGAGCTGCGGATGGAGCGTGATGTCCTCAAGCGATCCGTGGTCCTGTGGGTCAAGGAGGCGACGAAGTGAGCGTGGCCCGTTTCATCGCCGACCAGAGGACCTTCCACCGGGTGCCGCACACGCTCTGCTGCGCCCTGCTCGGGGTGTCGATCTCGTGGCTCTACAAGTGGCTCGACCGGGCGAACAGCGCGGACGGCGGTGCGACCGCGACCCAGCGACGCCGGGCCGAGCTCGACGCCGCCGTGGCGGCGGCGTTCGCCGACGCCCGCGGGGTACACGGCTCACCGCGGCTGCACGCCGACCTGCGCGAGGCCGGGTGGCGGGTGTCAGAGAAGACCGTGGCGGACTCAATGCGCCGCCAGGGCCTGGTCGCCCGCCGCATCCGCCGCCGCAACGGGCTGACCCGCCAGGACAAGACGGCGCCGAAGTTCCCCGACCTGCTCCGACGCGACTTCACCGCGGCGGAGCCGAACCGCAGGTGGGTCGGCGACATGACCGAGATCCCCACCGCGGCGGGGAAGCTGTATCTGGCCACGGTGATCGACCTGTACTCGCGGCGGCTGCTCGGCGCGGCCACCGGGCTGCACCCCGACGCCGAGCTGGCGTGTGAGGCGATCCGGATGGCTGTCGCGGCCCGCGGCGGGCCCGACCAGGTCGAGGGGGTGATCTTCCACACCGACCGCGGGTCGACCTACACCGCCGGGCTGTTCACCGCGCTGTGCCGGCGGGTGGGGATCCGGCAGTCGATGGGCCGGGTCGGGTCGTGTTTCGACAACGCCGCGGCGGAGGCGTTCTTCTCCAGCCTGGAGTGGGAGGTGCTGTCCCGCAACGACTTCGACACCACCGCCAGAGCGCGGGCGGTGGTGATCGACTGGTGCTACGGCTTCTACAACCACCGCCGACGACACAGCGCCGCCGCCGGGCTCTCACCGATCGACTACGAGCACGCCGCCCTCACTCGAGACGCGGCATAGAGAACCCTCCACGATTTCGGGGGAACCACA
>NZ_JBEZDN010000263.1:0-1430 GCF_040648315.1 Pseudonocardia sp. NPDC049154 | reverse complement strand
GCGGGGGCGGGGGGGGGGGGGGGCGCGCCCGGGGGGGGGGGCGGGAGGCGCCCCGGCCGCCGTGATCGGGGTGGTGCTCAGCCGGCGGTCTGCTGGGTGCCGTTGCTGGTGCTGGCGGGGGCCGAGCCCGCGCCGGCGGCGGCGGTCTCGCCGCCCAGGCTCGCGCCGTCCGACCCGCCGCCGGTCAGGAGCTCCTGCTCCCACTCGGCAAGCGGCTCCTCGGCGCCCTCGGCCTTCTCGCCCTCGCCGCGGGCGCGCGCGGAGCGGGCCATGAGGCCGTCCGCCGCCGCCTTGGCGATCACCTTCGTGAGCAGCGCCGCGGACCGGATCGCGTCGTCGTTGCCCGGGATCGGGAAGTCGACCTCGTCGGGGTCGCAGTTGGTGTCCAGGATGGAGACGACCGGGATGTTGAGCTTCCGGGCCTCGCCGACGGCGATGTGCTCCTTCTTGGTGTCCACGATCCAGACCGCGCTCGGGACCTTCGACATGTCGCGGATGCCGCCGAGGGTCTTCTCGAGCTTGTCCTTCTCGCGGGTGAGCATGAGGATCTCCTTCTTGGTGCGACCCTCGAAGCCCCCCGTCTGCTCCATCGACTCCAGCTCCTTGAGGCGCTGGAGGCGCTTGTGCACGGTCTGGAAGTTGGTGAGCATGCCGCCCAGCCAGCGCTGGTTCACGTACGGCATGTTGACCCGGCCCGCCTCCTCGGCGATGGCCTCCTGGGCCTGCTTCTTCGTGCCGACGAACATGATCGTGCCGCCGTGGGCCACGGTCTCGCGGACGAACTCGTAGGCGCGGTCGATGTACGACAGCGTCTGCTGCAGGTCGATGATGTAGATGCCGTTGCGCTCGGTCAGGATGTAGCGCTTCATCTTCGGGTTCCAGCGCCTGGTCTGGTGCCCGAAGTGCACGCCGCTGTCGAGCAGCTGCTTCATGGTGACGACGGCCATGGCCGGTGTTCACCTCTCGGTCGGGCGCGGACCGCGGAGGGTGATCACCGATCACCGGCCGGTCCGCGCGTGGCGGTTGTCGCGGGACCCCCTGCGGGGCTCCGCCCTGGCGCCGCGCCGGCTCCCGGACCCGCACCCGGCCGCTCGGCAGGAGTACGGGACCGCCCGGTCGCCGACCCCGCTTCCGCAGGGCACGCGAGCGCGCGAAGTCACCTCGAGCGGTCGAGGTGCGTGGTCGAGTGTACGCCCGGCCACCGATCGGCCTCACCCGGGACGGCCGCCCGGAGCCGATCTGTCCCCAGGTTCGGGGGCCTGTGGATCGATCGTCCCCGCGACGCCGCATCCGCGCTGCTCCGGGGCAGGGTGGCGGCATGGGGCGGGCGGCGGCTCGGTGGATGGTGGGTTCGCGGGTGGCCTGGCCGGAGGCGGGCCGGCGGGCGGCTCGGCGGCTGCTGGTGGTGGTCTGCGTGCTGCTGCTCGGTG
>NZ_JBEZDN010000261.1:0-1464 GCF_040648315.1 Pseudonocardia sp. NPDC049154 | reverse complement strand
GGCTCTTCCGGATTTAGAGTGCGAGGGCTCCGCAGTGCAGTAGCGACCGGATGCGGTAGTTGATCAGGTTGCGGAACCCGAGGGCGTTGCGACGGAGTGCTTCGAGTCGGCCGTTGATGGCCTCGGTGGGGCCGTTGGATGCGCGGTGGTCGAAGTAGGCCAGGACGTCGTCGCGTCGGCGGTACAGGGTCCGGCCGAGGGCGGCGAGCTCGTGAAGCCCGGCGGGTAGCCCGGCGCGGATCCGGTCGATCACCTCCGTGAGCGCCACCTTCCCGCGCGGGCGGTCCTCGGTTGCGTAGGCGGCGATGATCTGCTGATAGGTCCACCAGGTGACCTCGACCGCGACGTGCTCCTCGCTCGCGAACACCGCCTCGAGCCGCGCCCTCTGCTTGTCGGTGAGCAGCCCCAGCCGCGTGCGTAGGGTGCGCCGCACGCGGTAGAGCGGGTCGCCGGAGCGGCCGCGGTGCCCGCGGGTGTCCTGCTGGACGCGTTGGCGACACAGGTCGAGCTTGTGCCCGGCCAGCGCGACGACATGGAACGGGTCCATCACCGTCACCGCATCCGGGACGGTGTCGGTGGCGGCGTTCTTGTAGCCGCCGAACCCGTCCATCGCCACCACCCGGACCTGCTCGCGGAAGCTGGGCTCACGCGCCTGCAGCCACGTCCTGAGCGCCTCCGCCGAGCGGCCGGGGACCAGGTCGAGCAGCCGGGCTCGGCCCCGACCTGCCACGACGTCGGTGAGGTCGGTGATCACGGTGACGAACCCGCCGCCGTCGGCGCCGACCACATGTGCCCACCTGTGCTCGTCGACCCCGATCACCGCAACCCCGTCCAGGCGCGCCGGGCCGGCGGAGAGCAGCAGAGCCTCGGTCGCGGCGACCGCGACGGTGTTCACCGTGTTCCAGGACCGTCCCAGCTCGCGGGCGACCGCGGCGACGGTGGCCTTGTCGATCGCCAGGCGCCGCAACACATACTCCCCGCACCGGCGGGTCGTCGACGCCCCAGGGCGGGCCAGCTTCGAGGTGTCGTGGGCGAAGATCTCGCGGGTGCAGCCGTCGTGGACACACCGGTAGCGAGGCACCCGAACCCTCAGCTGCATGGGGTGCCCGACCACCGGCACATCGGACACGCGGCGCTCGACGCTGTCGCGATAAACCCCGACCAGCCCGCACCCGGGGCAGGCGCCGGGCCCGTCGGTGAGCAGGTCGCACCACAGCACCGTCGTCTCACCGGCCACGGCGGCGTCGGTGATCCGCACCCCCAGTTCCACGGTCCGGACGATCGTGTCGGCCACGATCTGGGCAGGCGGGCACGTAGGCTGCGACATCGGGTCCCCGGGTTCGTTGCTGATCTTGGCGTAGGAACCTTCATCATCAACTTCTCGGGGCCCGCCTCAGCGCAGCGACACGACCCGACTCCCGCGGTCGGTCACGCCCTCACCTGCACTCCATTCCCGGAAGAGCC
>NZ_JBEZDN010000260.1:0-1586 GCF_040648315.1 Pseudonocardia sp. NPDC049154 | reverse complement strand
CGGGAAGAGTTCTCGCACGCGCGGCAACACGGAGACGTCCTGGACGACGCCGACAGGCGAAAGATGTCGCCTGCCCGCGGGGCCCAACCGGCCTGGGGCTCAGGAGCTGGGCGCGAGAACAGCCCCGACGGCCATCGCGCCGGTCACGCCGCCGTCGGCGGTCACGGTGCTGCCGTTGACCCAGCGCGACTCGCGCGCTCCCAGGAACACGACCGCGGGAGCGATGTCCTCCCGCGTCGCGTGCCTCCCGACCAGCCGCTTGACGCCGTCGAGGACGTCCTTGCCCATCGAGTCCTCGAAGTCCTTGAGGATGGGCGTCTCGACCGGGCCGGGGAGTACGGCGTTGATCCGCAGGTCGTGCTTGCTGCGCACGCTCGGCCCCATCGACAGCGTGTAGACCGTGGCGGCCTCCTTGGCGAAGTTGTAGGCGTTGCCCTCCTGTGGGTGCGCCTCGTACCACTCGAGCCCTTCGGCGAAAGATCCCGTGGCCAACAGGCCACGAATCGTCTCGAGCCGACGCGGCCACCCGAAACCGGCGGTCGAGGACACGATGACGATCGCTCCACCCGGTTTGATCCGCTCGAACATCGCTTCGGTGAGGTGCCGCATCCCAAGAAAGTTGACCTTGAAGACGAAGTCTCCGGGCATCGTCCCCGGCACACCGGCGACGTTCGCCAGGACATCGACGTCGCCCTCGAGCTGAGCGATCGCCGAGTCGATGGTGGCCGGATCGGCCAGGTCGACCGCGATATGCTGGGCGACCTCGGCCGCGGGTGCGTTGCGGTCGAGGCTGATGACGGATGCGCCGCGGGCGGTGAGGTCGCGCGCGACTGCATCCCCGATCCCGGAGGCGGCGCCCGTCACCACCCACCGCTGTCCAGCAACGTCCATGGGTTTCCTCTCGAGTGTCTGGGAGCGGGTACGAGTCCTACGAGCGGGTCAGTGTGGCGAGCGCGGAGTAGGTCTGCAGGTCCGCCACCTGCGCGGCCGCGCGGGCGGCCATGGTGCCGAACATGACGTCTCCACGGGGGGTCTGTTGGACGCCCATCGACACCGCGATGGCCAGGACGAGGCCGTAGACGGCGTGAGCCCGGTACTCCAGCCAGCAGTCGTCCCGGCTGTACCCCTCGGCCGCCTCGTAGGACGCCACGCGTTCGTGGTACTCGGTGACCAGTGCGCGCTCGTGCTCGGCGCGGTCAGAGGGCTCGACGGAGGTGCCCAGGAAGTAGGACACGTCGATCACGCCGGGCCCGGACTTGAGGCTCTGCCAGTCCAGCACCGCGAGCTGCTGCCTGCCGCCGTGGGACTGGAAGAGCATGTTGTCGAGACGGAAGTCCCCGTGCCAGAGCGTTCGATGGTCGTCCAGCAGCGGAAGCCAGCGATCCGTGTGTCGTGCCAGCTCGGAGACGATCCGCACGTGTCCGTCGTCGAGGTGCCGGCCGAAACGATCGAGCCACGGACCGGTCAGCTCGGTGAGCCTGCCCGCTAGCTTGTAGTGACCCATCACCTTGTTGACGGTCATGCGGCGAGTCGGGTGGCCGGGGGGCGGCCGCCGAGGGCGGAGTGGGCGCGTCGAGTGTTGTAGT
>NZ_JBEZDN010000259.1:0-1667 GCF_040648315.1 Pseudonocardia sp. NPDC049154 | reverse complement strand
GCCTCGGCCTGGGCCGTCCCCCGCGCCGCGAGCCTCGTGCTGTCCGAGGGTCTCACCCCGGTCCACCGCACGGTCACCGCCAACCGCCGCCGCCTGTACCGCCACTGAGGATCGGCGCGGGCCGCTCCGCCTCGGTGCGGCTGCGGGCCTGCGAGGCGCGGGACCGGGGTGTTCCATTCGTCCAAGACCTCCATGATCAGCCGCACATAGGGTTCGTCCATGAGCGCAGAGCCGGTCGAGCGGACTCCGATCCACCTGGCGCCCGACGAGGGGCGACGCTACGAGATGGGTCGGATCAGCGCGGTGTTCAAGGCCGACGGTCCGGAGACCGCCGAGGGCTACTCGATTTCCGAGTGGTCGCTGGATCCCCACACCACGGGGCCCGGCCCCCACTCGCACCCCGAGGACGACGTCTTCTACGTCCTCGACGGCACGATGACCTTCCTCGTCGGCGACCGCTGGATCGACGCCCCGCAGGGCTCCTTCGTCCTGGCGCCCGGCGGCACCACCCACGACTTCCAGAACCGCACCGACCACCGGGCCGGGGCGCTCAACCTCTCCGTCCCGGGCCCCTTCGAACCGCACATGGCAGGAATCGTCCAGTGGCTCCGCGAGAATCCTCCCGGCGAGCCACCCCTCCCCGGAGCGACCGGGCACACGAGGTCGACGGCCCCTCCGGAACGGAGGTCCGGCCTTCCGCAGCATCGGATAGCCGTTCGGCCCCCTGGTAGGTCCCGCCACGGCGATACACCGTCAGGTTCGCCGGGCTGTCCGGGACACACATCTGGGTGCCGTCGAGCGCACAGACCAACAGTCCCCGCCACCAGACCCCGGCCATGGCAAGCCCGGCGGCCGGGCCGCGGAGCAGGTCGAACAACGCCATCAGCGGCAACCTGGGCCGGCGCCGAGGCCCAGCTGGCCGAGGCCGCCGCGATGTACACCCCCCGCGAGCTGCAGCAGTGGGGCACCGCGCTGCTCGACGCCCTCGACGCCGATGGCCCCGAACCCGACGACACCCCACCACCGCAGGTCAACGAACTGCGGTTGACCCGGTTCGCGTATCGGGCGCCGGCCACCGACCGCGGGCAGCTCCCCGTGTTCGAGCACCCATCCGCACACCTCGGCCAACGCCTCCGCGTGGCGCTCGGCGCTGCTGCGGTCGTCGTCGGCGGTGAGCGGGGCGGCTTGGGCGTCGAGGACGGTGGCGATCGCCGCGAACAGCGCCGCGTCGTCATAGCGGCCGGTCAGCCGCCCGCCGGGCGGGTGGTCGCTCAACTGGCTGGAGCGGATCCTGCGGAGAACGCGGCCATGGAACCCGAGGCGCAGTGCCGCTCCCTGTCCCCACCCCCGCCTGCCAAGGTGGGACGGAGCCGAGGAGGGAGGCCGCACATGAGCGCCCACACCCACGACATCACCACCCCCGCTCCCCCCATCCTGGAGGAGGTGTCGGACGGGATCTGGGCCTACGTCCAGCCCGACGGCACCTGGTGGATCAACAACACGGGGTTCGCGGTGGGCCCGCAGGGCGTGGTCGCCGTGGACTCGTGCGCCACCGAGCGGCGCACCCGGGCATTCGCGGCCGCGATCACGTCGGTGAGCGCGGCGCCGGTCCGGACACTGGTCAACACCCACCACCACGGCGACCACACCTGGGGCAACGCGCTGTT
>NZ_JBEZDN010000258.1:0-1747 GCF_040648315.1 Pseudonocardia sp. NPDC049154 | reverse complement strand
GCCGTCCTCGACCCGCCCGCGCCCCCCCTCCTGCGCTGGACCACCCACCCGTTCACCACCGTCCCCGGGCGCCCCGGGCTCGGTCCGCCCGTCGCCCACCGGGCCGTCGAGGCGCTGGTCGAGCGGGTGCCGCGCACCGGGGTCGCCGTCGCGGCGATCCGCCGCGCGGGGCACCTCGGGATGCTCGCGCCGTACGTCGAGCGGCTGGCCGAGGCCGGGCTCGCCGGGCTCGCGACGACCACCAGCGAGGCCCTCGTCCACCCGTGGGGCGCCGCCCCCGCGATGCTCGGCACGAACCCGATCGCGGCGGCCGTCCCGACGGGCGGTCGGCCCGTCGTCCTCGACATGGCGACCGGGCAGATCTCCCGCGGCAAGGTGCTCGACCACGCGGCCCGCGGCGAGCCGCTGCCCGAGGGTGCGGCCGTCGACGCCGAGGGCGCCCCGACCACGGACGCGACCGCCGCCCTCGACGGCGCCATCACCCCGGTGGGCGGTCCGAAGGGTTACGCGCTGTCGCTGGTCCTCGAGCTGCTGGTCGCCTCCCTGACCGGCACCGCGCTCGGCCGGGAGGTGCGGGGCACGCTCGACACCACGGACCCGGTGACCAAGGGGGACGTGCTGATCGCCTTCGCGCCGGGCCTGTTCGGCGTGGGCCGGACGCAGCCGGCGATCGCCGCCTTCCTCGACGAGCTGCGGACCCTCCCGCCCGCGCCCGGGCACACCCGGGTGCAGGTGCCCGGCGACCGCGCCCACGACGTGCGCGCCCGCAACCGGTTCCGCGGCGTGCCCGTCGACGAGACCACCTGGGCGCAGGTGCAGGAGCTCCGCCGGCGCTGATCCGTTCGGCCCAGCCCATGATCGTCCGTGCCGTGCCACGGACGGCCGATGGTTGACTACGCGCGGTAGCACTCGTACTGCGAGACGTCCGAGGGGGCTGGGGCGATGCATCCGGACGATCCCGGGATCATGGGGCTGATGCTGCAGGTGGGGCGCACGGCGGTGGCCGGCGCCGATCTCGGCACGCTGCTCTCCTCGGTCTGCACCGCGCTGCCCGCGACGCTGGGCGTCTCTGGCGCCGCGATCGTGCTGGTCGAGGTGCCGGACCGGTTCCCGGGGCTCGCAGGGGTGTCGGCGTCGGACACCGCCGCCGGGCGGCTCGGGGAGATGGAGCTGCGGGCGGGCACCGGCCCGGTGCAGGGCGCCGTCCGGTCCGGACGCCCGATGGTCACCCCGGACCTCACCCGCATCGGTCCTCCGGAGCTGGCGGCCGCGGCCGCGGACACCGGGCTGACGTGCTCGGTCGTCGTCCCGCTCGTCGTCGACGGGGAGCCGGTCGGTGGGCTGCAGCTGTTCGGGCACCCCGGCCGACCGGTGGGGGACGGGCACGTCGACGCCGTCGCCGGGCTCGCCGACGTCCTGTCCGCGCGGCTCACGGACGTCTGCGCGCTGCGCAGGCTCACCGCCACCGTCGCGCGGCTGACCGCGGAGCACGAGACCGCGCTGCCGGTCGCGCACGCCACCGGCATGCTCGCGGAGCGGTACCGCACGGACGTCGAGGAGGCCGGGCGCTACCTGGCCAGCCGGGCGCGCAAGGCCGGCGTCGAGCCGGCGGAGGCCGCGCGGGCCGTGCTGGACCGGACGGACGCGCCGCCCGCGGCCGGCGAGGACACGCCGACCCAGGTGTTCGGGGTGGTGACGTCCGGGCGGGGTCCCGCACGGGGCGCCGCCGGCCGGGCCGGGGAGCGGC
>NZ_JBEZDN010000257.1:0-1908 GCF_040648315.1 Pseudonocardia sp. NPDC049154 | reverse complement strand
CACCATGGTGCCGACGGGCGCCGGGCCCGCGACCGGCCGCACGGGAGCACCGCCGGGAGCCCCGACGCCTGCCGCCGCGGCGCCCGGTTGCGCGGGAGCACCCGGAGCGGCGGGCGCAGGAGCCGGTGGTCCGGCGGGAGCCGGTGCGGAACCGGCCGCCACGGGGGCATTGTCGGGGGACCACGTCGCGGTGTCGGGCACGGCGGTGACCTCCGACGTCGCCACCGGCGACGCCGCCCGCGGGCGGCGCGGCACGAAGGCCGCGGGATCGACCCGGTCCAGCACGCGCCGGACCTTGCGCAGGTTGCGCTCGGGGGTGAGGACCAGCACCGAGAGCACGAGGCCGGGGCCCACCGGGTCCGGCAGCAGCCGGATCAGGTGCAGGACCGCCGATCCCTGCTTCACGACGACCTCGGCCGGGGCGCCGCGCACGACCTGGGCGAGCGCCTGCGCGGCGCGGATCACCTCGGCCTGCGCGGCGGCCACGGCCTCGGTGTCGAGCCGCGCGCGGTCCGCCGTCTCGGCGTCGAGCGTCAGACCGCTCTCGACGTCGACGAGGGCGCACGCCAGCACGGACGGCTGGCGCAGCACCTCCTTCGCCGCGACGCGCAGGACTCCGGGACTGCCGGGGATGCTCAGCACGCCTGAATTTGTATCGGGACGGTCGCGGACCGCGATCAGCGGTGGGCGTTCGCCTGGAAGTACTGGCTGTCGCCGCCCTGCGGCGAGCGGGCGCCGGCGTTGGGGTGGGACATGTAGAACTCCTGCTCGATGACGCGCAGGTCGCGCCGCGCCATGGCCAGGTTGGCCTGCTGGCGGTTGAGGACCAGGTACAGGAAGAGCTTCTCGTCCGGCAGGCCGCGGATCAGGCGGATCAGGTGGTACTGGTTGTCCAGCGTGATCAGGATGTCCTCGATCTGCTCCCGCAGCCCGAGCTTCTGCGTGACCTCGATCTTGCTCTTCACGACGTCGCTGTTGCCGGGCGCCGCGACCTCGAGGTCGAACTCGGCGCTGCCACCGCGCGAGCCGAGCATCATGCCGCTGTCGTAGTCGACCAGCGCGACGGCGAAGGCGCCCTTGATGTTGGCGGCCATGTCCAGGGAATGCTCGATGGAGCTCATTGTGTGCCTCCGACCGCCGGTTCGGGGGACGATTCTCCGGCGGCCTTCGAAAGGTGGGACGGGGGAACCTCAAGCGTATCGCAGAATCGTTGCGCGGGGCACCGGGGGTGCATTTCCCGGACGACCGCGGAACGGTGGCCCGGGCGGCCCGCGGGAACCCGCCACCCGGCGGCCGGAAATCACCGCAACCGCCTCCGCAGGCCGTCGGCCAACCGCCACAACGTGTGCAGGTCCGTGGCCCAGCGCCGATCCTGCTCGCCCTCCTCGGGCTCGCGCCGGGGCGGGATCACGGTGTCGCCCCGGCGGCGGGGCAGGGCGCCGGAGGGGGCGGTCGCGGCGTCGTCCGACGGGCCCGGCCTGGCGTCACCCATCGCGCGCTCGCGGGGGTCGACGGGCGCGGCACCGGTGCCGGTCGGGGATCTGTCGTCCGCGGCGGTGGAGGGACCCGCGGCCGCGAGTGTGCGCTCGTCCGCGGAGGACGGGCGCGACGGGGCCGAGCTCGTCGACGCCGGGCGCTCCGGGTCCGCGCGTTCCGGGTCCGCACGTTCCGGGTCGGCGCGTTCCGGGTCGGCGCGTTCCGGGTCGACCGCTCGGGAGGGCGTGGCGCCGGCGGGGTCGTCGGCCGCGGCACGCGGGCCCGGAACCCGGTGGCGGGCGCCGCCGACCCGCGGGGCCGCGGACAATCGCTCGGTCGTGCTGATCGTCACGGACGACAACCCGCGCACCGAGGACCCCGCCGAGGTCCGGGCCGCCATGCGCGCAGGTGCCGAGGCCGAACCCGCCCGCG
>NZ_JBEZDN010000256.1:0-2056 GCF_040648315.1 Pseudonocardia sp. NPDC049154 | reverse complement strand
GTGGTCACGGCGATCGTCGGCTTCGGCGGCTCGTTCACCGTGGTGCTCACCGGGCTCCGGGCGGCGGGTGCGTCCGAGGCGCAGGCGGCGTCGGGGCCGGCATCGGCACCCTGGAGCAGTACGCGCAGCTCGGGCCGCTGCACCGCGGCCGCAGCCTGCAGGGCGGATGGGGCGCGACGGACCTGATGGTGCACGCGCCGCGGGGCGTCGTCGCCGTCCTGACCCCGTGGAACGACCCGGTCGCGGTGGCCGCCGGCCTGCTCGGTGCCGCGTTGGTCACGGGGAACACCGTGGTGCACAAGCCGAGCGAGCGCTGCCCGCGCACCGGGCGGCGGTTCGCCGAGCTGCTCGCGGCGCACCTGCCCGACGGCGTCCTGCAGATCCTCGACGGCGACGGGCCGGTCGGCGAGGCGCTCGCGGGCTCGCCGGAGGTCGACGTCGTCGCCCACGTCGGGAGCACGGCCACCGGGCGGGCGATCGCCGCGGCCTGTGCGCGCACCGGCGCGAAGGCGCTGCTGGAGAACGGCGGCAACGACCCGCTGATCGTCGACGCCGGCGTCGACCCTGTGTGGGCCGCCGAGCAGGCGGCGCTGGGCTCGTTCGCCAACGCCGGCCAGATCTGTGTGTCGGTGGAGCGGATCTACGTGCTCACCGAGGTCGCGGAGCCCTTCCTCGAGGCGCTGGTCGCCGAGGCCGGGACGTGGGCCGACCGGATCGGTCCGTTGGTCGACGAGCGCCAGCGCGAGCAGGTGCACGCGCACGTCCGCGGTGCGGTCGACGACGGCGCGCGGCTTCGCGCGGGCGGCGAGCTGCCCACCGGGCCCGGCTCATTCTACCCGCCGACCGTGCTGAGCGGCTGCACGCCGGGAATGGCCGTGCTGTCCGAGGAGACGTTCGGGCCGGTCGCACCGGTGCGCGAGGTGCCGGACCTCGACACCGCGCTGCGCGAGGCGGCCGCGGACCGCTACGGCCTCGCCGCGACCGTGCTCACCCCGGACATGGAGCACGCCCAGCGAGCCTGGCGGGAGCTGCCGGTGGGCACGGTGAAGGTGAATGCGGTGTTCGGCGGAGCGCCCGGCGGGGCGGCCCAGCCGCGCGGCGCCAGCGGGCAGGGCTTCGGCTACGGGCCGGAGCTGCTCGACGAGATGACCACGACGACCGTCGTGCACCTCGCGCCGCCGCGGGCGGCGCGGTGACTACCCGCCGCAGCGTCCCACCAATCGGGGGTCGTGGTGACGGCCGAAGGAACCACCCGATCGGGCTGCGCGCGGTTGCGGGTGGCCGTTGCGTCCCGATACTCAGCCGCGTGACCAGCACAATTCGGGGGAACGTGATGACCACTCGCCTCACCCGCGCGACGGCCGGGACCGTCCTCGCGGCGCTCGCGTTGACGGGAGCGGCGGCCTGCGGGTCGGGCTCCGAGCAGCCGCCCTCCGTGCCGACCGGGAGCGCGGCCCCGCCGTCCCCGGGCGGCGACGCCGGCGGGGAGGCGAGCGACGCCACGCGGCAGGCCTTCGGCCAGGCCAACCAGGGCGCGCTCGGGCTCGTCGCGCTCGGCGGGCTCGGGACCGACAAGGGCGTCGGCGACCAGGTGAAGGGCCTCGCGCCGGACCTGACGTCGCAGGGCCAGGCGCTGCTCGACCAGGTCAAGCAGGCCGCGTCCGCGCAGGGGGTGACCCTCGGGGACCAGCTCGACGCCCAGCAGCAGGCCCTCGTCGCCGACCTCCAGGCGCGCAGCGGTCAGCCCTTCGACGCGGCGTGGCTGCAGGCGGCGCAGTCCACGCTGCAGCAGGCCCGCGACGCGGCCGACGCCGTGCTCAACGACCCGAACGCGTCGCCCGACGCCAAGGCCGCGGCCCGGCAGGCCCTCGCCCAGCTCGACGCGCTCGCCGCGAAGATCTCGGCCGCCTCGTCGTCCGCCGGCGCCTCCACGCCGGGGTCGGTGGACGCCGGCAACGGCGGGCAGGCCGCCGGGACCGACGACGTCCTGCCGATCGTCCTCGCCGGGTCCGGGCTGGTGCTGCTCGGCGCCGCCGGGGCCGCCGGCGTCCGCGCG
>NZ_JBEZDN010000255.1:0-2089 GCF_040648315.1 Pseudonocardia sp. NPDC049154 | reverse complement strand
CGGCCCGGGGCCCCCGGGAGTTGGCGGGGGAGGGGCCCCCCCCCCCCCTGCCGTCCGGGCGGGCGGCGCCCCCCCCCCCTCCCCCGCCCTCCCCCCCCCCGGGGGGCCCCCCACCCTCGCCGACAGTCCCGCGCTGCTCCGGCGGTTCGCCGAGCTCGGCTGGCTGGGGATCTCCCTGCCCGCCGAGCACGGCGGGCAGGGCGGCACGTTCGTCGACGAGTGCCTCTTCCTCGAAGAGACGGCCCGGGGACTCGCCCCGATCACCGCCTACGGAACCGGCCTGACCGCCGCGCAGACCTACCTGCACTGGGGCACCGACGAGCAGAAGCGCACCATCGTCGAGTCGATCTGCGCCGGGAGCTTCGAGGCGATCGCACTGAGCGAACCGGGCGCGGGCTCGGACCTCGCGTCGGCCCGGATGCCCGCCGTGCTCGACGGGGACCACTTCGTGCTCGACGGGCAGAAGACCTGGACGACGGCGGCGCACCTGGCCGCGCACATCCTCGTCCTGACCCGCACGGACTCCTCCGGCGGCAAGCACGAGGGGCTCACCCTGCTCATGGTCCCGGCGGACGTGCCGGGCCTGGTCGTGCGGCCCATCGACACGATGTACGGGCACACCGTCAACGACCTCTACTTCACCGACGTCCGGGTCCCGGCGGACGCCGTGGTCGGCACGGTGGGTGGTGCCTGGCGCCAGCTCAACCGGGGTCTCGGCGTCGAGCGGCTGATCATCGCGGCGTCGAGCCTGGGCGCCGCCGAGCGCTCGTTCGACGACCTGCTGGGGTACGTGACCCGGCGCGAGCAGTTCGGCCGCACCATCGGCAGCTTCCAGGCGGTGCGGCACCGCATCGCCGATCTCGCCACCGAGATCGCCCTGTGCCGGGCGTTCCTCTACGACGTGGCGGACCGGCTCGACGCCGGGGACGAGAGCGGCCTGTCCCGCGACAGCTCCACGGCGAAGATCCGCTGCACGGAGGCGGCGAAGCAGACGGCGCTCGAAGCGGTACAGCTCATGGGCGGTTACGGCTACACCCGCGAGTTCGGGATGGAGGCGCAGGTCCGCAAGGCCCTGGCCCCGCCCATCTACGGGGGCACCAACGAGATCCAACGCGAGATCATCAGCCGGAGCCTGGGGCTCTGAGGAGGGACGCCATGACCACGTCGAAGAAGAGCCCGTTCGCACCGGACCTGCTCGCGGGCAAGCGCGTCCTGATCACCGGCGGCGGCACCGGCCTCGGCCGCGGCGTCGCCCGCCACCTCGTCGACCACGGCGCGACCGTGCACCTGTGGGGCCGCCGGAAGGCGGTGCTCGAGGAGGCGGCGGCCGAGGCCTCGCAGGCCCGGCCGGGTTCGGTGCACGTGCAGACCGTCGACGTGCGGGACGGGGACGGCGTCGACGCCGCCATGGAGGCGCTCTGGAAGGAGCACGGCCCGCTGACCAGCGTCATCAACAACGCGGCGGCCAATTTCATCGCGCCCACCGAGTCGCTGAGCCCGCGTGCCTTCGAGGCGGTCAGCGGCACCGTGATGAAGGGGTCGTTCCACACCACGAACTCGGCAGGCAAGCGGTGGATCGCCGCGGGCCTGCCGGGCAGCGTGCTCTCCACCCTGACGACCTGGGTGTGGACCGGCTCGGCGTTCGTCACGCCCTCGGCGATGGCCAAGGCCGCGGTGCACTCGATGACCATGTCGCTGGCCGTGGAGTGGGCGCGGTACGGGATCCGGCTCAACGCGCTGGCCCCCGGCCCCATCCCCACCGACTACGCGTGGGAGATGCTCAACCCCACCGAGAAGAGCTCGGTCGGGGCGACCCAGGCGGACGCGATCCCGATGGGCCGCACCGGAACCGTCGAGGAGCTGGCGAACCTCACCATCTTCCTGCTGTCCGACGCCTGCGACTACCTCACCGGCCAGACCATCGCAATGGACGGCGGCCAGATGCTCGCAGGTCCCGGCACCTTCGCCGGGCTCACCTCGATGACCGCCGAAGACTGGGCCGCGGCCACGGAGAAGAGCAAGGCCGCCAGCGCAGCGTCGAAGGCCCAGCGCTCCTGACCGCCCCGGGTGCCCGGCCGGGTCTCCGGCC
>NZ_JBEZDN010000254.1:0-2207 GCF_040648315.1 Pseudonocardia sp. NPDC049154 | reverse complement strand
CCGGCCGCTCGGAAGCCCTTGCCGCGGATCTGCGCGCGCGGGGCATCGACGCCCGGGTGCACCCGGTGACCGTCGACGGCCCGGGCGGCACCGAGGCGGCCGCGCGCCGGGCGCGGTACGCGGCCCTGGCCGCCGCGCGCCCGCACCCCTGCTCACCGGTCCTGCTCGGGCACACCCTCGACGACCAGGCCGAGACCGTGCTGCTCGGGCTCGGCCGCGGCTCCGGGGCGCGGTCCCTCGCCGGGATGCGGGAGTGGGACGAGCCCTGGCTGCGCCCGCTGCTCGGCCTGCGCCGCGCCCGGGTCCGCGAGGCCTGCGGCAGTGACCCCTCGCCCTGGGAGGACCCGCACAACACCGACCCACGGTTCGTCCGGGCGAGGCTTCGGGCCGAGGCCCTCCCGCTGCTCGACGACGTACTGGCCGGCGGGGTCGCCGAGGCCCTGGCCCGCACGGCCGCCCAGCTGCGCGAGGACGACGAGGCGCTCACCGCATGGGCGGATCACGTGCGTGAAGCGGCGCGGGACGGGAACACCCTGCGTGTCGACGTCCTCGGAGAGGTCCCCGCCGCGGTCCGCAGGCGCGTCCTGCGCGCGTGGCTCCTCGAGTCGGGTGCGACCGCGGTCACGGACGCCCACCTGCGCGCCGCCGACGCCCTCGTCGGTGCGTGGCGCGGGCAGGGCGGGCCCCGGTTGCCCGGCGGGTTGGACGTCGTCCGCGAGCATGGAAGGCTCGTACCCGCACGGCCGGGCTGACCGTCCGCGCCCAGCAGAACGACCGCCGAGCGAGAGGGTCACGCCCCGTGTACGACGAGGACATCGCGTCCGTCCTGGTCACCGAGCAGCAGATCGGCGAGAAGACCGCCGAGCTCGCCGAGCAGATCGGCAAGGACTACGCCGACCTCTGCGGTCCCGGCGGCCGTGACACCGACATGCTGCTCGTCGGCGTCCTGAAGGGCGCCGTGATGTTCATGACCGACTTCGCCCGGGCCGTGCCGCTGCCGGTGCAGCTGGAGTTCATGGCGGTCAGCTCCTACGGCTCGTCGACCTCGTCGTCGGGCGTGGTGCGGATCCTCAAGGACCTCGACCGCGACATCGCCGGCAGGCACGTGCTGATCGTCGAGGACATCATCGACTCCGGGCTCACGCTGTCGTGGCTGCTGAAGAACCTGGAGTCGCGGCAGCCCGCCTCGCTCGAGGTCGTCACGCTGCTGCGCAAGCCCGACGCGGTGAAGGTCGGGGTGCCCGTGAAGTACGTGGGCTTCGACATCCCCAACGAGTTCGTCGTGGGCTACGGGCTGGACTACGGCGAGCGCTACCGCGACCTGCCCTACATCGGCACGCTCGACCCGTCCGTCTACGCCTGACGGGCGCGGCTCAGGAGGCCGCGCCCACCGGCGGCCCGGCCGGCGGGGCGAGGTCCTCCACGGCCACCCCGGGCGGGGTCGAGGTGAACGGCGCGGTGCCGTCGACCAGCGAGAGGTCGCCGAGGTCGCCGTGGCTGTTGGCGTAGGCCAGCACCCGGGACAGGTCGGACACGCCGTTGCTGACCGGCAGCGGCGCCAGGTTCAGCGTGGAGAGCAGGCCGATCGCGCGGCCGGAGGAGTCGAGGAACGCGCTGCCGGAGTCGCCGGGGACGCCCGGGCTGACCGTGTAGACGATGTGCCCCCAGCCGTCGCCGACGTCGCCGGCGCTGACCCCCGCCTTCGGGCTCAGCGCGCTCACGCCGCCGCGGACCGGCGAGTTGCCGTAGCTGAAGGTCTGCGCGCCTTCCGGCAGCCCGCCCGTCGCGACGCCGGTGGGGCCGCCGAACCACGGCACCGTCGGGTTCGTGACGGCCACGGCCTCCGGCGGCAGCTTGACCAGCGCGAAGTCGTTGTAGGCGCAGGTGTTGGGGTCGGTCTCGCCGCGGCGCTGCATGGTGACCCAGGAGCTGTAGACCATCGTCCCGGTCGCGGTGAAGCCGCGGTCGCCGCGCACCGTCACCGGGGTGCCGGCGGGCATCGTGGCCGAGGTGCAGCCGTCCGTCTCGGAGGACTGGCCGGTGCCCGCGCAGTGCGCGGCCTGCCCGAGGTAGACCGAGCCGTCGCCGCCACGGAACACGAAGTTGCTGGTGCAGGCGCCGCCACCCTGGGTGGTGGTGCCGACGCCGGGGTGCACCGCGGCGCCCTCCCGCGGCGCCCAGGTGGGCGTGGGCGCGGCGGCCGGGGC
>NZ_JBEZDN010000253.1:0-2279 GCF_040648315.1 Pseudonocardia sp. NPDC049154 | reverse complement strand
GAACTCCGGCGGGTGAGAAGCGGGCACGAACGACATCCTTCCCGGCGGACGAGGTCCGCCTCAGAGGAGGTGTCCGGCCTCAGGGGCCAAGCTCACCTGTGAGTTCGCACGCCTCGGCCGTGAACGCCGCGGCGACCGCATCGACGGATGGATCACCGACGCTCAGAACAGCGGCATCGCCGCGCTCCGCGGCTTCGCCGACGGCCTGGTCAAGGACTACGACGCCGTCCGCGCCGGGCTCACCCTGGCCTGGAGCTCCGGCGCCGTCGAAGGCAACGTCACCCGCATTAAGGCGATCAAGCGACAGATGTTCGGACGCGCCACCTTCAATCACCTCCGCCGCCGTGTCCTCCTGAGCAGCTGAGATCACGCAATCTGTGCCAGAGCCACCAAGAATTGGCCGTTGACAGCCTCGATCGTCATGCGCGCCAACGACACCGGCCTGGGAGTCGCCGTCTCGCCGTCACTTCCGCCCCGGGAGCCGGGCGCGGGCAGCGTCAGCTGCCCGTTCGCCACCTTGTAAGCGGTCAGCCGGGTGTGCGGGACCCCATCAACGGTCTGCCCGCAGTACTTCGGCTTGCGACCCACCCCGGTAGGACCACGTCCGCACCCCGCCGAAGAACTCGGGGAGGTGCGCGTAGGAGCCGTGGCACGCTCCGCGAGATGACAGGCCGCGATGAGCCCCCGGGCAGCAGGGGAGCTTGGACAGGCGCCGGGGGGCGACCGCGGCGACGGTGTGGCCCTCCCGGCGCCCGACACCAGTGAGCGCGAGGTATTGCGGGGGGCTCGGCGCCTACCTGGGCCGGGGCATCGAGGAACGCGACCGCTGGTGTGCCGACAAGACGGTGGCCGGCCGCGCGGCCGCAGGGCCCCGCGACCACGCGACAACAGGAATTCTCCGACTGCGGGGGCGGCTCGACGCCCGTCCGCCCGACGTCTGAGGCGATAGAGTCGGCGTCGTGACGGCAGCTGCGGTAACAGGTGGAGCGGGCGCGAGCGGCCCGCCCAGGTCGAGGTCGGAGAAGATAGCCGGCGTAGGCGGGGACGTGCGGGTTGGGCCCGAAATCGGCCAGCTCGAGCATCGTGACCTCGCGCCGGCGCAGCCCGAACGCATAGCAGACCTTGAAGGCGATCGAGTCGCGCAGCAACGGCAGCCAGCGCTTGCTTCCCGCAGCGTGCTCGCGGTCTATGAGATCATCTAGGTGATCGAATAGACGCTGTAGCTCGACCTTCGTGAAGGCACGACGACCAGCCGCGTCCGTGTCTCGATGGTCGCCGTGACCAGCCCGCGGGCCAGCATCTGCGCCCGCCAGCCGTCCACCATGGCCTCGAAGACCCGATCCTCGGCCCGGAACAGCCCGACGCTGCTGTCGCGCAGCACCCGCGGCACGAACCCCGGCACAGCGTCCACCCAGCCACCTCACGCCGTGGAATCCTGCATCTAATGCAGGAAACCTACAGCGACCTGCGTCGCGGCGGCAGCTCCGGACCCAGCGGCACGCGCACGGGCTACCCGCGCCCACCGGCCACCACCTGCAGCGATCGTGACATCGCAGCCGGACGGGAGTACTTGCATCTACTGCAACTCCCGTCCATTCGAAGCCGATAATCTATATTATGACAGATGCGCTCCTGCCTACCGATTGGCGGCACGGGGCGGCAAGCTCTCCAGGAGCTGAGAGGACTCTGCCGAACCAGCGGGTTCCAGGGCGATGACCGTTCTTGGTCACGAGCTTCAGTCGAGAAGGCCGAGCGTCGGGCCACGGCTACCGCAGGCTCAGCCCGTCACTCGCGCCCCAATCAAGCTTCGGCGCCGGAAGCGTCCAGCCGGACATCCTGCCGACCTTGGACCAGCTTCCCTCCCCCAGCGCCCAATAATAGAGGTTCACGTAGTCCGGAAAAAGGACCAGACCGGCACCGTTCAGATCGCCAAGCGCGTGTCGGTGAGCGAGCGCGCGAAGCTGGTCTTTCAGATGAAGGCCGGCTGGGACGCCAGCCACGGCCGCCGTGGTCGCGGCTACCACTAAGTCGGCCAGTTGCAGGTGCGGCAGATGTTGGCTGTCTGCAGTCAGAACCGGCATCGCGATCCTGCCCGGCTCTACGTACTCGGTGCCGCCACTCGTCACCTCAAGCGTGCTGGCGAGAAACTCCGTTTCTTGCTTGGGACCGCCGCCCGGCCTATCAGGGCTCTTCCGGGAATGGAGTGCAGGTGAGGGCGTGACCGACCGCGGGAGTCGGGTCGTGTCGCTGCGCTGAGGCGGGCCCCGAGAAGTTGATGA
>NZ_JBEZDN010000252.1:0-2350 GCF_040648315.1 Pseudonocardia sp. NPDC049154 | reverse complement strand
CCCTGGGCAACCTGGTGATGCTCTGCAAGGCCCACCACCGCCAGATCCACTCCACCGACTGGGTCGTGCGCCTGCGCGACGGGATCCCGGAGTTCGTTCCGCCGGTCTGGATCGACCCCGAGCAGAGACCACGAAGCCGTCCACGGACGTGGGACCTCGGGCGGGAACCCGAGAAGGCACGAGTCGTCGAGTTCGCGTAGCCGTCCGGCACGGCAGACCACGAACCCGCGGACCGGACGGCTGCCCCTGGCTGCCGTCGTTCAGCTCACCGTGCGGTTGAAGGCGTGACGGCGGTCGTCGCGGTACGCGCTCGGCAACCTTCAACATCGTGGTTCAGCGATACGGTCGAGGTGGTCACGCGCCCACCCGCAGCCCGGAAGGACCCCGCATGACCACCAGCGTGCCCACTCCCCTCGCCAGCGCGAACAGCGACGAACACGGGCCGCTGGCCCACGCCGTCGCCGCACGGATCGCCGACCTGCCGCACCCACCACGGCTGCTCGGGTTCGGGGAGCCGATGCACGGCGAGGAGGAGTTCGGCCTCCTGCGCAACGCCGTCTTCGCCGCCCTGGTCGAGCGCGCGGGCTTCACCTCGATCGCCCTGGAGAGCAGCGCCTGGCACGGCCGCGTCGTCGACGGGTACGTCGCAGGGGCCGAGGGCCCGGAGGACGAGGTCATGACCGCCGGCTTCACCCACGGCTTCGGCGCCTCCCCCGCCAACCGGGCGCTGGTCCGCTGGATGCGCGAGCAGAACCGGCACCGCACCGACACGCCACGCCTCCGGTTCGCGGGCTTCGACGCGGCCGTCGAGATGATGGCGGCGCCCAGCCCGCGCCCGGCCCTCCGACTGCTGCACGGCTTCCTGCGCGCCCACGTCGGCGACGAGGCCGACCTCCCTCCGTGGGACACGCTCGACCGGCTGCTCGGCGCCGACGAGCCGTGGGAGGACGCGGCCGCAGCGATGGACCCTGCCCGCTCGGTCGGCGGCGAGCCCCGGGTCCGCGACCTGCGTGCGATCACGGACGACCTGCGTCGGACCCTCCGCGGCGAGGCCCCGCGCCTGCGGCCGGTCGTCGATCCGGCCGTGTTCGAGGACGCCCTCCTCGCCGCTCGCACCGCCGCGGACCTGCTCGCCTACCACCAGGTCATGGCGCAGGACACCGAGCACCGCTGGGATCGCCTCGCCACCCTCCGCGACACGGCGATGGCGGACAACCTCGAGGCGATCGCGGTCCACGGCCCCACCCTCGTGTTCGCCCACAACCAGCATCTGCGCACCGGCACCACCGGGATGACGCTCGGCCCGATGACCCTTCGCTGGCAGCCCGCCGGGGCGCACCTCGCGGACCGGGTCGGCGACGGCTACCGCACCATCGCGTGCGTCCTCGGCGAGGCCCCCCAACACGGCATCCCGACGCCGCCGCCGGACACCGTCGAAGGCACCCTCCAGCGCGCCCTGCCGCCCGGGAACCACCTCCTGTCCGCGGCGGCGGTCCCGAGGCCCACCGCCCTCCGCACCTCCGCGAACCCGGCCTACTTCCCGGTCGACGACACCCTGCTCGCCGAGGTCGACGAGATCCTCTTCGTCCACGGCGTCGGCCCCCGCACGAGGCCACCCCACCCCGAACCCGGGGGTGTGCTGCGGTGATCGGGGCCCGGGCCGCGCCCGGGCGTCGCCGTCAGCACACGCACGTGCGGCGGCGAGGGACCCGCGCCGCGGGCCGGTGACCGCGCTCACTCCTTCGTGTGGAGCCCCGCGCCCGTCCCGACCGGCGGCCGTTGGACCCGATGACGCTCGCCGGCACCGCCGCCGCACGAGGAGGCGTGACGACGAGGTCCCCGGACGGACGAAGAGGAGCTCCTCATGCGCACGACGACTCGCGCCGCGCTGGTCGGTGCGGCTGTCCTGCCCCTCGCGGTGATCACGCCGGGCCTGGCGTTCGCCGGCGACGTTGGCTACGACGGCCACGCGGAGAAGGGCGGCCACAGCGAGAAGGCCGACAAGGACGGTCACGACGGCGATCACCACAAGGGTGATCACGACGGCCACCACAAGAAGCACAAGAAGCACGACAACTGCTGCGACGGCGCCCGCGGCCCCGCCCACGACGGCCCGCTCGGCCCGGGCGGCATCCCGCGCTCCCCGCTGCCCGCGCCGACCGGGGCGCCGGACGTGCTGGGGCCGATCCTGAGCGTGCTGAACCCCCCGGCCACGCCGACCGACGGGCCGGCGCCGACCGCCACCGAGGAGCCGGCCGTGGACCCGAGCGGCGAGTTCTCCATCCAGTAGGACCCGTCGGTCCCCGCGGGACCGCACGCCGGCGACGCCGGAGGCGCCCGAGCGGCCCTC
>NZ_JBEZDN010000251.1:0-2364 GCF_040648315.1 Pseudonocardia sp. NPDC049154 | reverse complement strand
GGCCCGAAGGCCCGTCCGCGGCGCCCCTCCGGCCGGGTGGAGGGGGAACCCGGCCGGCTCCCGGGAACGTTCCCGGGGGTCGTCCTCAGTCCTGGCGCAGGTAGCTCAGCAGCCGCAGGATCTCGATGTAGAGCCAGACCAGCGTGGTCATCAGGCCGAAGGCGATGTACCAGGCGAACTTCGCCGGCGCGCCCTCCTTGACGGCCCGGTCGGCCATGTCGAAGTCCAGCATCAGGCTGAACGCGGCCACGCCGATGCAGACGATGCTGAACAGGTAGGCCAGTGGCGACCCGTCCCGCAGGCCGAGGCCGCCGATCGTGAAGAAGCTCATGACCATGTTCGCGAGCATCAGCAGCACGACGCCGATCGACGCGCCGATCAGCCACTTGGTGAACCGCGGCGTGACCCGGACGGCGCCGGTCTTGTAGACGATCAGCATGCCGACGAACACGCCGGCGGTGCCGACGATCGCCTGGAAGCCGATGCCCTGGAAGTTCGTGCCGGAGAACTCGAGCGCCCCGGTGAGGGCGCCGAGCGCGACACCCATCGACGCCGAGTACAGCAGCACCAGGAACGGGTTGGTGCTCTGCTTGAAGATCACGATCAACGACACGACGAAGCCGACGACGATCGCGGGAAGGGCCAGGCCGAACAGACCGGACCAGGCCGTCAGGATGCCTGCGACCAGCGCCACGCCGCCGGTGATCGCGGTCTTGATCACCACGTCGTCGACGGTCAGGGGCCGCTCGTTCGCGCCCGCCCGGCCGAACTCGGCGCGCGCGGCCCGGGAGTCGGCATAGGCGGCCCCGCCGCCCATCATGCCGCCGCCCTGGCGGTCGAAGGTGGCGTAGCCGCCCTGCCCAGATGGCAGGTTGCGGAACGCCGGGTTGCTGGTGGTGCGCACCGGTTCCTCCTCGTCGCGTGTCTCGCCGCGCTACGTGGTCAACGCCGGCGGGACCCGATCGGTTCCCACTCGGTAAAGGCGACTTTACCCAGACCGGCGAGCCGGGCGTCGGTCACGCGGCGGTCATGCGGCCGCGGTACCCCGATCCGGCGGGTCCAGCACCACGCCGGCCGCCTCGATCGCCGCCTCGGTCTGCAGCCGCGCGAAGGGTCGCTCGCGCTCGGGGACCTCGCACAGCGGCGGGCGCGCGAGGCCGACGGCCCGGCAGAGATCGTGGAGGACGTCGTCGTAGGCCGCCATGAGGGCGACCCGGCGGACGTGGGTGGTGGGCTGCCGGCCGCGCACCTCGCGGCGCAACCGGTGCAGGTCGGCGACCAGCGACTCGAAGGACTGCGCCGTGACCGGGGGCGGGCCGCCGCGGCGGCACAGCCGGCGCAGCAGGTCGGGCAGCCCGAGCAGCACGGGGAAGAACCGCGCCACCCCCCAGATGAGGAGTGTCGGCGCAGCGGCGACCACGACGTACACCAGCACGCCGAGCGCGATCGGGCGGTCCGCCGACACCCGAGACACGGTACCGAGAATTCGCAGGTCAGAGGGATCTTGAAGGCGTCGGGAGGGTCACCCGTGAGCCGCGCGCTAGGTTCGGCCGGTGCCGCACCCCGAACCCGCGCCCCGCCGGCTCGTCCGGCCCGCCGCCTACGCGGTCTGCGTCGAGGACGGGCAGGTGCTGCTCGCCCGCTGGACCGGGCCGCGCGGCCCCGAGTGGACGCTGCCCGGCGGCGGGCTGCACCACGGCGAGGACCCGCGCGCCGGCGCGGTCCGGGAGGTCGAGGAGGAGACCGGCTTCACGGTCGCGCTCGACCGGCTGCTCACCGTCGACTCGGTGCACTTCCCGGACGCCGTGAGCCGTGCGGGCGAGCCGCTGGACATGTTCGGCATCCGGATCGTCTACGCCGCGCACGTCCTCGGCGGTGAGCTGCGTCACGAGGTCGGCGGTACCACGGACATGGCGGCCTGGGTCCCGCTCGACGAGGTGGCGGCGCTGGTCCGGGTCCCCCTCGTCGAGACCGGGCTGGCGGCCTGGCGCTCGGAGGACCCGGCGCGCACCGCCGTGCTCGGCTCCTGAGCCGCTACGCGACCTGGTCCTTCACGGCCACCTTCTCGTCCGCCCTGCCGTCCGCCTCCGCGGCGACGACGGGCAGCGCGGCCGTCGGGGCCGGCGGCTGGGCGTTCACCGTGGGCGCGGGGGCGTCGTCGCGCAGCCCGCGCATCTCCCCCTTGAAGATCCGGGCGCTCTGCCCGACCGAGCGGGCCATGGTCGGCAGCCGCTTCGCCCCGAAGAGGAGCAGCAGCACACCGACGAGGATGACGATCTCCCAGCCACCGAGGTTCGGCACGACGTGGTCCTTCCGTGTCGCGCGGGCCGGCCGACCCGCGCGGGGGGGCGGACAGATCGCAAG
>NZ_JBEZDN010000250.1:0-2362 GCF_040648315.1 Pseudonocardia sp. NPDC049154 | reverse complement strand
GCGGCCGCCAGAGTGGGGGGGGTCTGCAAGGCGGGGCGCGGCGGGGGCCAGCCAGAGTACACGGCCCGGTTCCGCGTCTCCTGGGTGAGCGAGAGCGCCGTTCGCTCGTGATCAGGCGGACTGCTTCTCCGGGGCCGCCGAGACGTCTGGGGACTTGGTGTAGCCCTCGTAGCCCTTGGCGGCGACGTCGTCGCACCGCTCGCGGTACACGCCGACCCCGCCGATGTAGGCCATGAAGACCCGCGGCTTGCCCGGGACGTTGGAGCCCATGTACCAGGAGTCCGCGGTCGGGTAGAGGGTCGTGTCGCCGACCTCCTCGACGTGGCGGACCCACTCGTCCTCGGCCTCGGGGGTCGCGTCGAGCTCCTCGACGCCGTTGTCGCGCATCCACTGGATGCAATCGGTGACCCAGTCCACGTGCTGCTCGATCGACACCATCATGTTCGACAGCACCGACGGGCTCGACGGGCCGGTGATCGTGAACATGTTGGGGAAGCCGGCGACCGACAGCCCCAGGTACGAACGCGGGCCCTCGCCCCACTTCTCCTTGAGCGACACCCCGTTCTTCCCGCGGATGTCGACCCGGGTGATGGCGCCGGTCATGGCGTCGAAGCCGGTCGCGAAGACGATCGCGTCGACCTCGTACTCCTTCTCCGACGTCCGCACGCCCTTCTCGGTGATCTCCACCAGCGGGGTCTTCCGGATGTCAACGAGGTGGACGTTGTCCTTGTTGAAGGTCTCGTAGTAGCCGCTGTCCAGGCACGGCCGCTTGGTGCCGTACGGGAAGCTCCGCGGGGAGAGCAGCTCGGCCAGGTCCTGGTCGTGCACGGTCTCGCGGATCTTGGAGCGGACGAACTCGGCGGCCGTCTCGTTGGCGTCCTTGTCCACCAGGGTGTCGGTGTACGAGGTGAGCACGGCGACGAGGTTGCCCTGCTCCCAGGCCGACTCGTAGGTGGCGGTGCGCTCCGCCTCGTCGACCTCGAGGGCGGACTGCGTGGGCAGCGGGACCGGGACACCGAACGCGGAGAGCTGCTGTTCCTTGCGGAACTCCCGGTAGGTCGCCTTCCGGGCGGCGACCTCCTCCTCGGTGAGGGGCCGGTTGCCCGCCGGCATCGAGAAGTTGGGCGTCCGCTGGAAGACGACGGTGTCCGCCGCCTGGCCGGCCATGATCGGGATCGACTGGATGCCGGACGAGCCGGTGCCGATCACCGCGATGCGCTTGCCCGTGAAGTCCACGCCCTCGTGCGGCCAGTGCCCGGTGTGGTAGGTCGGGCCCTGGAAGCGCTCGGCGCCGGGGATCTCGGGTGCCTTCGACACCGACAGGCAGCCGGTGGCCATGACGAACCAGCGGCAGTCGACGACCTCACCGGTGTCCGTGGTGACGGTCCAGCGCCTGCGGTCGGCGTCGTAGACGGCGCTCTCGACCCGGGTGTCGAAGGTGATGTCGCGCGTCAGGTCGAAGCGCTCGGCGACGTGCTCGGCGTAGCCGAGGATCTCGGGCTGGGTGGCGTACTTCTCGCTCCAGGTCCACTCCTGCTCCAGCTCCGGGGAGAAGGAGTACGAGTAGGCCAGGCTCTCGACGTCGCACCGGGCGCCGGGGTACCGGTTCCACCACCAGGTGCCGCCGACGCCGGACGCGGCCTCGAACACCCGGGTGGACAGGCCCAGCTCGCGGAAGCGGTGGAGCTGGTAGAGGCCGGAGAACCCGGCCCCGACGATGACGGCGTCGACCGTCCTGTCGTTGGTCATGCGCGTGCTACCTCCAGGCTGCGACTCTGCAGACGGTTGGTGACATGGACCCAGTCAACCGAGCGTTTGACAAGAAGGCGACGTGCGCGGCGACGCAGTCGGGGCGCGGCTTCGTTCCGGGGACACCTTGACCGGGACGGGTCTGGTGTGCTGCCGATCACTCGCCGCCGGTGCGGCCCCCGGTCAGCGCGGCGACGAGCGCCCAGTCCGGGGCGGCCGGGTCCAGCTCGCGCAGCTCCCGGACGGACCGGGCCGCGGGGGAGTCGACGAGCCGGGCGGCGAGCAGGTCCGGGCTCCCGCCCGGGAGCTCACCGACCTGGACGAGCCCGGCGGCGAGCCGGGACCAGCCGGTGGCGGCCGGGTCGCCGGCCTCGGCCAGCGCGGCCAGGGCGGACCGGTGCGCGGCGACGGCCCGGCAGGGGTGCCCGGCCGCCCGTTCGACGGCGGCGACCTCCTGCCACGCCGCGGCGACCTCGGCGGGCCGGCCGAGCGTGCGGAACAGCGCGAGCGCGGCGTGCAGGTCGGCCAGCGCCTCGACCAGGGTCGGCGCGCGGATGCCGGCGGACACCACGCCCACCACCTGCCCGCCGTCGCCGATCACCGAGATCGGAAG
>NZ_JBEZDN010000249.1:0-2584 GCF_040648315.1 Pseudonocardia sp. NPDC049154 | reverse complement strand
GCCCGGCACTCCTCCGCCGTGGCCTCGGCCTCGTCGGCGCTGCGCGAGTAGGTGATCGCGACCCGGGCGCCGCGGCCGGCCAGGCGGCGGCTGACCGCCGCGCCCAGACCGGTCGCGCCGCCGGTGACGACGGCGACCCTGCCGTCCATGCTGCCCATGGCGGGCACCTTAACGACTGTTCAGCGCAGAGTCAGCCGAGCCGCTCGTAGATCACGGCCATGCCCTGCCCGCCGCCGACGCACATGGTCTCCAGGCCGATGCTCTTGTCCTTGGCGCGCAGGCCGTTGAGCAGGGTGGCGGTGATGCGGGCGCCGGTCATGCCGAACGGGTGGCCGACGGCGATGGCGCCGCCGTGGACATTGAGCTTGTCGCGGAACGGGTCGATGCCGAGGTCGCGGGCCGACGGGATGACCTGCGCGGCGAAGGCCTCGTTGATCTCGACGAGGTCGACGTCGTCGATGGTCATGCCGGCGCGGGCGAGGGCCTGCTTCGACGCCTCGACCGGGCCGAGACCCATGATCTCGGGGGAGAGGCCGGTGACACCGGTGGAGACGATCCGGGCGAGGGGAGTGATCCCCAGCGCCTTCGCCTTGGTGTCGGACATGACGATCAGGGCGGCGGCGCCGTCGTTGAGCGGGCAGCAGTTGCCGGCGGTGACGAACCCGTCGGGCCGGAAGACCGGCTTGAGCTGCGAGACGGCCTCGTAGGTGACGCCGGCGCGGGGGCCGTCGTCGGTGTCGACGACGGTGCCGTCGGGAAGCGTGACCGGCGCGATCTCGTCGGCGAAGAAGCCGTTCTTGATGGACTCCTCGGCGAGGTTCTGCGAGCGGACGCCGAAGCGGTCCATGTCCTCGCGGCTCACGCCCTTGGCGCGGGCGAGGTTCTCCGCGGTCTGGCCCATGGCGATGTAGACGTCGGGCAGCTGCCCGTCCGTGCGCGGGTCGGTCCAGGTGTCGGTGCCGGACTCGGCGGTGGCGGCGGTGCGGGCCTCGGCGTCGGCGAACAGCGGGTTGTGCGTGTCCGGCCAGGAGTCCGAGCTGCCCTTCTCGAAGCGGGAGACGGTCTCGACGCCGGCGGAGACGAACACGTCGCCCTCGCCCGCCTTGATCGCGTGCAGCGCCATGCGGGTGGTCTGGACCGACGACGAGCAGTACCGGGTGATCGTGGTGCCGGGCACGGTGTCGAGGCCGAGCAGCACGGACACGATGCGGCCCAGGTTGTTGCCCTGCTCGCCGCCGGGCAGGCCGCAGCCGAGCATCAGGTCGTCGATCTCGGTCGGGTCGAGCGCGGGCACCTGGTCCAGCGCGGCGCGGACCATCTGGACGGTCAGGTCGTCCGGGCGCATGCCGGCGAGCGAGCCCTTGCGCGCGCGGCCGATGGGGGAGCGGGCCGCCGCGACGATCACTGCCTCGGGCACGGGTGTCTCCTTCGCTGGAGGGCGGGTGCTGGGTTCGAGTGTGCACCCCCGCGTCACGCAGGGGTTACCGGGCGGTAGGGAATCACACGGGTTGTCCCGGCGCGCGCGGGCGGTGAGGGTACGGGCCATGGACCGCCCAGCCGTGATCGTCGAGGTCGCCGTGAACGGGGCCACCCCGCGCAGTGTCAACCCGCAGGTGCCACGCACCCCGGCCGAGATCACCGCCGACGCACTGGCCTGCGCGCGGCTCGGCGCCACGATCCTGCACAACCACAACGACGAGCCGATGTTCACGGCCGACGGCGTGCACGCGGCCGGCCCCTACCGGGCGGCCTGGCGGCCGGTGCGGGAGCGGTACCCGGACCTGCTGCTCTACCCGACGATGGCGGCCGGGGCGCGCGGCATCCCCGTCGAGCGGCGGTGGGCGCACGTCGCCGAGCTGGCCGGCCTGGGCGGGATGACGCTGATCGACCCGGGCTCGGTCAACGTGGGGCTGACGGCCGACGGCCGATGCCCGGCACCTGCGGCGGCCGAGCCCTACCAGAACTCGATCGCCGACACCGAGTACATGTGCGCACGGACCCGGGAGCTGAGTGCGCTGCCCAGCTTCTCGATCTTCGAGCCGGGCTTCCTGCGCACCGTGGTCACGCTGCAGCGCGCCGGGCGGCTGCCGGCCGGCGGGATCGTGAAACTGTACTTCGGGGGCGACCTGCAGTTCGGCCTGCCGCCGACGCCGACCGCGCTCGAGGCCTATCTCGAGCTGCTCGAACCCACCGGCCTGCCCTGGTCGGTCGCGGTCCTCGGCGGCGACGTCGTGGAGTGCGGGCTCGCCGAGCTCGCGATCCGGCGGGGCGGGCACGTCCGTGTGGGCCTGGAGGACCACGCCGGTCCGCGCCACCCGTCGAACACCGAGCTGGTGGAGGAGCTGCGCGCGCTCCTGGACCGCCTCGGCAGCCGCCCCGCGACGAGTGCCGAGACCCACGCCCTCCTCACCCCGTGAGCGCTGACTGCCCCTAGTGGGGCAGTCAACGCTCACGACCACGGGTGACCTGCTACGTCGCGCGGAGGTCGCGGAGCCGCTGGAGCTTGCCGACGGAGCGTTCGAGGGTGTCCGGGTTGACGACGTCGCAGGTCACCGAGACGCCGATGGTGTCCTTCACGGCTTTG
>NZ_JBEZDN010000248.1:0-2650 GCF_040648315.1 Pseudonocardia sp. NPDC049154 | reverse complement strand
CTGCCGATTCCCCACCTGCAACCGACGCGCCCTCGACGGCGACCTCGACCACCACCACCGCGCCGCCGATCACGGGCCCACCTGCGAACGCAACCCTCACGGGCTGTGCAGACACCACCACACCCTCAAGGAGCACCAGGACTGGCAGGTCCTCGCCCACCCCGACGGCACCCTGACCTGGATCACCCCGACCGGGCACCGATACGTCAGCCGGCCCTTCGACTACCGGCCCTTCACCGCCACACCCGATCCCGACCCTGCCGTGCCGGACCCCGAGGCCGCGGCCGAGTTCGCCGCTCGCGCCCAACTCGACGCCGACGCCGACACCGACCAGCCCGGCGACACCCCACCCCCGGCCCCCCGCGGCGGCTGGACCCTCGCCAGCATGCGCGGCGAGGTAGCCCCCGCCGACCTCGACGACCCCGCCCCCTTCTGAGCGCCCGCCCGATCCCGCAGCCCTGAACCCACCTCAGCCATCGCTGCCGCATGGTCACAGCCGCGTCAACTCCTCGACCCCCTCGACGAGCGGACGCATGGTGTCGAGCCGCCTGCCCACGCATGGACGAGAGCCGCCGCGCCCCTCAGGAGGTTGGTCCGGACCCGGCACCGCACCGCGCTGTCGATGCGGTGGCCGGAGACGAGGCTCACTCGAAGACCACGAGGTGCAAACAGCACCGCGGCGTGGCTGGCCGGCAGCTCGCGTGCCAGGGCCGGATGCACTGCGCTCCGCGGCCGCCAGCTCCAAGATCGGGCGCCGGCCAAACTCCGTAAGCACGGCGATCGTCTCCCTCAAGTTCGCCGTCCGGTGTGCCTTCCCCAGCCCCGTCACCTATGGGCTGGCCGGTCATCGTGCGCTGCAGCGCTCATCACCTCCGCCCTGCCGCTCGTCACCTCCTGGCGCTCGTCACCTACGACCCGGCACGTCACCTTCGCCCTGGCGCTCGTCATGTCCGCCCGGCGCCCGTCGCGGCCCGGCGCCCATCACCTGCCCGTCACCTCCACCCACTCCCCCTCACGTGCTCCGCGCCCGTCATCTGCACCCCGGCGGCCGTCACCTTGGCGACGAGCGGTGCGCTCCTGTGCCGCCCAGGCGCAAGGCCGCTGCGGTGCCGTCGTACGAGCATCGGACACGGACGCAGTCCGGCCCGTGATCAGCTGCCACAGCCGCTCGACCGGCGTGTCGATCTCGATCTCACGCCGGCAGAGCCAGGTCGCCCCTCGCCCACATCGGACGGACCTACCGAAGCTGGACAATCCTTGCCGAACGTACGTTAAGGTCGTCCGGCGACACCGTGCCCCATGTCACCTCGACGACGACGTCAGGAGACCTCTTGACTCCCCGGACCCGCACCCGCTGGGTGATCGCCCTGCTCATGTTGTTCGTGGCGATCAACTTCGCCGACAAGTCGATCATCGGGCTCGCCGCGGCCCCCATGATGAAGGAGCTCGGGCTCAGCGCCACCGAGTACGGCACCATCGCCAGCTCCTTCTACCTGCTGTTCAGCATCTCGGCCGTCGTGTTCGGCTTCCTCGGCAACCGGTTCTCCGCGAAGTGGATGCTGGTGGCGCTGGCCGTGATCTGGTCCGCCGCGCAGCTGCCGATCCTGGTGCCCGCCGCGGGCTTCGCGGTCCTGCTGATCACCCGCGTCCTGCTGGGCGCGGGCGAGGGGCCCGGCATCCCGCTCGGCATGCACGTCGCCTTCTCCTGGGTGGAGGAGCGCAAGCGCGGGTTCACGGCGGCGTTGCTGACGGTCGGCTCCGGCCTCGGCGTGATCATCGGCGCCCCGCTGCTCAACGCGGCCATCGCCGCATGGGGCTGGCGCTCCGCCTTCGGCATCCTCGGCGCCATCGGGCTGCTCTGGGCGATCGCGTGGGTGATCGTCGGCGGCGACGGCCCGTTCGCGACCACCGCCGCGAAGTCCGCCCCGGTCACGCCGGCCGCCACCGACGAGCCACGGGTGCCCTACCGCCGGTTGCTCACCTCCGGCACCTGGCTCGGCACGATGTTCTCCGGGTTCACCGTCTACTGGGGTCTCGCGCTCGCCATCGCGTTCCTGCCCCTCTACCTCGGCCAGGCCGGCTTCGGCGGCACCGCGCTCGGCTTCGTGGTGACCGTCCCGGCGTACATCTCGATCGTGTTCATGCTGGTCGGCGGATGGCTGTCGCAGCGCCTGCTCCGCCGCGGCCTCTCGCGGCACCTGGCCCAGGGCGTGCTCGGCGGGGCGTTCGCGCTCGTCGCCGGCATCAGCATGCTGCTGATCACCCGCGTCGACGCGCCGATCCTGCTGCTGCCGTTCGTCGCGCTGGCGTTCGGGATCGGCAACTCGCAGACCCCGCTCTCACAGGCGGCCGTCGCGGACGTGACGCCGACCCGGCAGCGGGGCGCCACCCTGGGCACCTGGTACGCGATCGTCTCCGTGGCGAGCGTCGTCTCGCCGCTGCTCACCGGCGTACTGGTCGACGCCGCGCCCACCCCCGTCGAGGGGTACGCGCGGGCGTTCGACATCGCGGGCCTGCTGATGGTGCTCGGCGGCCTCACCGCCATGCTCGTCGTGCAGCCGGACCGGGACGCCGCTCGCCACGGCCTGCGCCGCGCCGTCGCCCGGCCGACGCCCGTCGCCTGACGACGTGGGGGGGCCGCCCCCCCCCG
>NZ_JBEZDN010000247.1:0-2756 GCF_040648315.1 Pseudonocardia sp. NPDC049154 | reverse complement strand
CCGGGTCGAACACCAACCCCTCCGACCCGAAACCGGGCCGGACTGGTTGTGTGCTCAGGGTCACACAGTGGATGCGAACAACATGTTGTGGCAAGCCCTCGGCCTATTAGTACCAGTCAACTCCACCCCTCACAGGGCTTCCATCTCTGGCCTATCAACCCAGTCGTCTACTGGGAGCCTTACCCACGCAAAGGTGGTGGGAGACCTCATCTTGGAACGAGCTTCCCGCTTAGATGCCTTCAGCGGTTATCCCTTCCGAACATAGCCAACCAGCCATGCACCTGGCGGTACAACTGGCACACCAGAGGTTCGTCCGTCCCGGTCCTCTCGTACTAGGGACAGCCTTCCGCAAGTCTCCTACGCGCGCGGCGGATAGGGACCGAACTGTCTCACGACGTTCTAAACCCAGCTCGCGTACCGCTTTAATGGGCGAACAGCCCAACCCTTGGGACCTACTCCAGCCCCAGGATGCGACGAGCCGACATCGAGGTGCCAAACCATGCCGTCGATATGGACTCTTGGGCAAGATCAGCCTGTTATCCCCGGGGTACCTTTTATCCGTTGAGCGACACCCCTTCCACCAGGAGGTGCCGGATCACTAGTCCCGACTTTCGTCCCTGCTCGACCCGTCAGTCTCACAGTCAAGCTCCCTTGTGCACTTACACTCAACACCTGATTGCCAACCAGGCTGAGGGAACCTTTGGGCGCCTCCGTTACCCTTTAGGAGGCAACCGCCCCAGTTAAACTACCCACCAGGCACTGTCCCTGAACCAGATCATGGCCCGAGGTTCAGACACCCAATTCGACCAGAGTGGTATTTCAACAACGACTCCACGACCACTAGCGTGACCGCTTCACAGTCTCCCACCTATCCTACACAAGCCGAACCGAGCACCAATACCAAGCTGTAGTAAAGGTCCCGGGGTCTTTCCGTCCTGCCGCGCGTAACGAGCATCTTTACTCGTAGTGCAATTTCGCCGAGTCTCTGGTCGAGACAGCGCCCAAGTCGTTACGCCATTCGTGCAGGTCGGAACTTACCCGACAAGGAATTTCGCTACCTTAGGATGGTTATAGTTACCACCGCCGTTTACTGGCGCTTAAATTCTCCGCTTCGCCGACGAATCGGCTAACAGGTCCTCTTAACGTTCCAGCACCGGGCAGGCGTCAGTCCGTATACCTCGTCTTGCGACTTCGCACGGACCTGTGTTTTTAGTAAACAGTCGCTTGGGCCTGGTCTCTGCGACCGGCCGCCCCTAGCCCGCGAAGGGCTTCAAGGCCACCGGCCCTCCTTCTCCCGAAGTTACGGAGGTATTTTGCCGAGTTCCTTAACCAGAGTTCACTCGATCGCCTCGGTATTCTCTACCTGACCACCTGTGTCGGTTTGGGGTACGGGCCGCAACAGCACTCGCTAGAGGCTTTTCTCGACAGCATGGGATCACCCTACTTCGCCTCAATCGGCTACGCATCACCTCTCACCCTTGTATGACCCCCGGATTTACCTGGGAATCGGGCTACAGGCTTACACCACGACAACCACCGCGTGGCGAGGCTACCCTCCTGCGTCACCCCATCGCTTGCCTACTACCGAATCGGATCCCACGCTCCCCCACACCCACTCAGCCCGAAGGCATCATGGGGGGGTTCGGATGGTTAGCATCAACGACCTCAGCATGGACGCACTATCACGAGCACGGGAATATCAACCCGTTATCCATCGACTACGCCTGTCGGCCTCGCCTTAGGTCCCGGCTCACCCTGGGCGGAACAACCTGGCCCAGGAACCCTTGGTCATCCGGCGGCAGAGATTCTCACTCTGCATTCGCTACTCATGCCTGCATTCTCACTCGCACACCCTCCACCACTCGATCACTCGGCGGCTTCACCGGATGCACGACGCTCCCCTACCCAACAACACCACTACACCATCACCCCGAAAGGATCCGGCGGATGAATGTGTCATTGCCACGGCTTCGGCGGTGCGCTTGAGCCCCGCTACATTGTCGGCGCAGGACCACTTGACCAGTGAGCTATTACGCACTCTTTCAAGGGTGGCTGCTTCTAAGCCAACCTCCTGGTTGTCTCGGCGATCCCACATCCTTTCCCACTTAGCGCACGCTTAGGGGCCTTAGCCGGTGATCTGGGCTGTTTCCCTCTCGACTACGAAGCTTATCCCCCGCAGTCTCACTGCCGCGCTAACAGTACCGGCATTCGGAGTTTGGCTGACTTCAGTAAGCTTGTCGGCCCCCTAGGCCATCCAGTGCTCTACCTCCGGTACCCACCACACGACGCTGCACCTAAATGCATTTCGGGGAGAACCAGCTATCACGGAGTTTGATTGGCCTTTCACCCCTACCCACAGCTCATCCCCCAGGTTTTCAACCCTGGTGGGTTCGGGCCTCCACGACGTCTTACCGACGCTTCACCCTGGCCATGGGTAGATCACTCCGCTTCGGGTCTACACCCCGCGACTACGGCGCCCTATTCAGACTCGCTTTCGCTACGGCTACCCCACACGGGTTAACCTCGCCACGAAGCATAACTCGCAGGCTCATTCTTCAAAAGGCACGCCATCACCCCAAAAAGGCTCTGACGGCTTGTAGGCACACGGTTTCAGGTACTATTTCACTCCCCTCCCGGGGTACTTTTCACCTTTCCCTCACGGTACTCGTCCGCTATCGGTCACCAGGAAGTATTTAGGCTTAACGGGTGGTCCCGCCAAATTCACAGCAAATTCCACGAGCTCGCTGCTACTCGGG
>NZ_JBEZDN010000246.1:0-2817 GCF_040648315.1 Pseudonocardia sp. NPDC049154 | reverse complement strand
ATGGGGATCCATTTAGCCACGCTGCATTGTATACACTGCGTTCAATCAGGATGCATTTCACCACGCTGCATGGAATCCACTCATGAGGTGCGTGGTCAGCAGGACCGCGACCCCGTCCCGGCGCAGCGCGGAGACGAGCTCCCACATGCGGGAACGTGCGCGGCCAGGAAACGGCCCACCGAGCCGGGCGTGCCGGCGGGGTGGGTGTGCAGGAACGACGCGTGCACCCCGCCCGCGACGAATCCCTCCGGTTCCCCGCCGCGCCACCCCCACGCCGGCGCCGCACCGGCCCGCGGCGTGACCGCACAGTGGTGGAACTCGTGCCCGCTGACCCGCTCGCCCGCGGCGAAGCCCGTCGAGTCGCTCAGCGCCACGGCGTCGCGGTAGCCGAGGGTGAGACGGCCGGTCATCGCGGCGGTGGCGTCGAGGGCCCCGACGAGCGGGACGCCGTCGAGCTCCCGGCACAGGTAGAGCAGCCCACCGCATTCCGCGCGGATCGGCGCCCCCGCGGCCGCGAGCGCGCGGATCGCGGCGAGGAGTCCGCTGTTCGCGCCGAGGTCCGCGACGTGCTCCTCCGGGAACCCGCCGGGAAGGACGAGCCCGCCGATCGCGGTGGGCAGGGTCTCGTCGCGCAGCGGGTCGACGAGCACGACCTCGGACCCCGCCGCCTCCAGCAGCTCGACGTGCTCGGCGTAGCCGAAGGAGAAGGCCGCGCCGCCCAGCACCGCGGTTCGCACGCCCGGCCCGGTCCGGAACCCGCCCAGTTCGGCGGCCGGGTCCCACATCGGCCCCGCCGGCAGCGGCTCCGCCACCCGGACCACCGCGTCGAGGTCGACGTGCTCGGCGACCAGGGCCGCCATCGCGTCGACGGCCGCGGTCGCCGCCGCCCCGTGCTCGACGGCCGTCACGAGGCCGAGGTGGCGCGACGGCACGGCCAGCTCGGCCCGCCTGGGCAGGACGCCGAGCACCGGCAGCCCGATCTCGTCGCACGCCGCGCGGAGCACCTCCTCGTGCCGCGGCGAGCCGACGCGGTTGAGGATCACCCCGGCGATGCGGGTTGTCGGGTCGAAGCTGCGGAAGCCGTGCAGCAGCGCCGCCACCGACCGCGACTGCCCGCGGCAGTCCACGACGAGCACCACGGGCGCACCGACCATGGCCGCGACCTGGGCCGTCGAGCCGTACCCGTCGGCGACGCGGCCGTCGAACAGCCCCATGACGCCCTCGATCACCGCGACCTCGCAGCCGGCGGCACCGTGCCGGACCAGCGGCCCGATGCGCTGCTCGCCGACGAGGACCGGGTCGAGGTTCCGGCCCGGGCGTCCGGCGGCGAGGGCGTGGTATCCGGGGTCGATGTAGTCCGGCCCGATCTTGAACGGCGCGACGGCGGTCCCCCGCCGGGCCAGGGCGGCCATCAGGCCGGTGGCGACCGTCGTCTTCCCGGACCCCGACGCCGGGGCCGCGACGACGAGCGCGCGGGCTACCACTCGATCCCCCGCTGCCCCTTCTGCCCGGCGTCCATCGGGTGCTTGATCTTGGTCGTCTGCATGACGAGGTCCGCGGCCTCGATCAGCTCGGGCGCCGCGTCGCGGCCGGTGATGATCACGTGCTGGCGGCCCTCGCGCGCCGTGAGCACCTCGACGACCTCGTGCACGTCCACCCAGCCCCACTTCAGCGGGTAGGTGAACTCGTCGAGCACGTAGACCTCGTGCACCTGGTTCTCGATCCGGCGGCGGATCTCCCGCCAGCCCTCGAGCGCCGCGGCGGCGTGGTCCTCCTCGCTGCCGGCCTTGCGGCTCCAGCTCCAGCCCGAACCCATCTTGTGCCACTCGACCGGCCCGCCCTCGCCGGTCTGCTCGTGCAGCCGGCCGAGCGCGCGGAACGCCTCCTCCTCGCCGACCTTCCACTTCGCCGACTTCACGAACTGGAACACGCCGATCGACCAGCCCTGGTTCCAGCCGCGCAGGGCCAGCCCGAAGGCCGCCGTCGACTTGCCCTTCATCTCGCCCGTGTGCACCACGAGCAGCGGGCGGTTGCGGCGCTGGCGGGTGGTGAGCCCGTCCTGCGGGACGGTGGGGACCTGGCCCTGGGGCATCGTCGTCCTCCCTGGTCGGAGCGGTGATCGGGACAGGCGGGTCAGGCGCTGGCCGCGGCGGTCAGGTCCGCGACGGTCAGCTCGTCGACCGTGATCACGGGGGCGCCGGCGGCCACGGCGACCTGGCCGGCGAGGCCGAGCTTGACGAAGCCGGACTCGCAGTCGACCACCACGGTGTGCACGCCGTCGGCGGCGAGCAGGCCGGCGGCGCGGCGGGCGTCGGCGACGGGGTCGCCGCCGGGGCGGGCCGCGACCGTGGCGCGCCCGTCCGTCAGCAGGACGACGAGCGGGCGCCGCCGCGGGTCCCGCACCCGTTCGGCGGCGAGGGTCCGACGGGCGAGCAGCAGGCCGTCGGCGAGCGGGGTGCGGCCGCCGGTCCGCATCGCGGCCATCCGGACCTGCGCGGTCGGGACGCTCGTGGTCGGCGGGAGGACGAGCTCGGCGCCGGCGGAGCGGAAGGTCACCAGGCCGACCTTGTCCCGGCGCTGGTAGGCGTCGCGGAGCAGGGCGAGGACTGCGCCGGAGACCGTGGCCATCCGCTTGCGGGCGGCCATCGACCCGGAGGCGTCGACCACGAACAGCACCAGGTTCCCCTCGCGGCCCTCGCGCAGCGCCGCACGCAGGTCGGCGCGCCGGAGCAGCAGGCCCGGGCCGCGGCGCACCACCTGATCGTTCACGAGACGATTGACGCGTACTGTCTCATGTGTCAGGGTCGGTGCGGCCAC
>NZ_JBEZDN010000245.1:0-2893 GCF_040648315.1 Pseudonocardia sp. NPDC049154 | reverse complement strand
CCGCCACACCGGACCGGGACCCGTTCGAGCGTCGCGCCCGCGAAGGCGCGCCGCGACTCGCGGAAGCCCACACCCCGACTCGCGGAAAGGCGAGCCCGCCCGGCCCGCTCATCAGCGCCGGGGGATGGGCACCGCGCGCGTGCTCGAGCTCCCCGTCCGGCCCCACGACGACGACGGTGAGGGAGGCACCGTGCAGGGCGTCGTCGACGCCGGCGGCCCGGTCGACCTGCTCGAGGGCCTCGGTGAGCGTCGGCGCGGTGTGCAGGGCCTGGCGCAGCACGGTGCGCAGCCCGGTGACGGCGCCGGGCCGCGGCGCCGGACCCACGAGGTCGCCGACGGCGAGGGCGAGACGCCCGTCCGGCAGTGGGATCACGTCGAGCCAGTCGCCCGCGGGGGCGGCGCCGTCGGCGGAGGGGAGCGCGGTGAGCCCGAGCGGGGCGGCGGGCACCCAGAGCGCGGCCAGCCGCAGGTCCGGCAGCAGCGGCAGCGTGGCGGGCAGGTGGGCCGGGGGAGCGTCGCCGGGCCGAGCGGGATCCCGCGCAGGGCGGGAGTCGGCGTTCACGTCGCTCCTCTCCGGCCGCCGCGCAGCGGCCGCGACCTCCCCGGCCGGACCGGGTCCGCCGAGGATAGAGGCCGGGCGCCCGCCTCGCGTGGCATGTCTGCCGCCGTCGTCGTGGTCGTCGTCGTGGTCGTCGGTCCTCCGTCAGTCGTCGAGGTCGGGGACGATGGCGAGGATGCGGCGGTGTTCTGCGAACCGGTCCAGCGCCGAGGCGACGGCCTGCGCCTCCGCGGTGCCGCCGACGTCGAGCTCGGACTCGAAGCGCTCCCGCCGCGTGCGCGGGTCGCCGCGGTCGGCGACGGCCCACCGCAGGTACCGCTCGACCACCCGCACCTGTCTGCGGCGGAGGCCGTCGTACGGCTCGCGGCTCGCCAACCACGCGACGAAGGGGCCGAGCACGGCCGCCACGTCGGCCGTCGCGGGAGGTCGGGCGGCGGGGCGCCGGGCGGCGGGCGGGGCAGGTCGGACGGGGGCGGGCCGGACGATCATCGGGTCTCCTTCGCGGGGTCCTGCCGGAACGGTGTGTCGCGCGTCATACCCCGGTGCGGCCCACCCATGCGTCCGGGCCGAACTCGACTCGCGGCCCCCGGAGGGCGCTTGTACGGTCGAGATGCGACAGATGCACGATCGACGCCCCGAGCGCGCCCACCCACCCGTCACGCGCCGCTCGATCGAGGTACAGCCAGCTGCCTCTGACGTCCACCGACGTGGAGGAGGCCTCATGACCGTCCCGAGCACGGCCCTCGTCCAGGACCCCCGGCCCACCGCCGAGCGGTCCGGGGGCCAGGGCCCCAGCGAGTACGCCGACCAGATGCCCGTGCTGGAGCGCTTCGCCGCGCTGCCGACCGGCGACCCCGACCGCGAACGGCTGCGGTCCGACCTCGTCCTGGCCTTCCTGCCGGTGGTCCGCCACCTCGCGCAGCGGCACGGCGCCGGCTACCGCGCCGGCATCGAGGACCTGGTCCAGGTGGGGACGATCGGGCTGATCTCGGCGATCGACCGGTGGGACCCGAGCGCGCGGGCGGCGACTTCCTCGGCTACCTCATCCCGTGCGTCCGCGGGGAGATGCTGCGCTACTTCCGCGACCGCACCTGGTCGATGCGGGTGCCCCGGCGGCTCAAGGAGCTCAGCGTCGCCATCGGCAAGGCGTCGGGCCCGCTCGCGCACGAGCTCGGGCGCGCGCCGAAGCCCAGCGAGCTGGCCCGGCACCTGGGCGTGGACCGCGAGGAGATCGTCGACGCCCTGGCGGCCAAGGCGAACCAGCACGCCGGCTCGTTGACGGCCGTCGACGACGCGGACGACCAGCCGGTCGCCGACACCCTCGGCGAGGTCGACAAGGCGCTCGAGCACGTCGACCACCGCGAGTCGCTGCGCCCGCTGATCTCCGCGCTGCCCGAGCGGGAGCGGCTCATCCTCACGCTGCGGTTCTTCGGCGAGATGACCCAGACCCAGATCGCCCAGCGCGTCGGCATCTCGCAGATGCACGTCTCCCGGCTGCTCGCCCGCACCCTCGCGCAGCTCCGGGAGGGGCTCGACGGCGGAACCTCCGCATGACGGGTCCCGCGCGGACGATCGTGGTCGTCGGGGCGTCCGGGACCGTCGGGTCCGGACTGCTCGACGCCCTGGCGGAGCGGCCGGAGGTGACCGTCCGCGCGGTGTGCCGACACCCGCCGGAGGACGCGCCACTGACCGATCGGGTCACCTGGCACCCGCTGGACCTGCTGGCCACGGCCGCCGCGGACCGGCTCGCGGAACTCCTGCGGGGCGCCGACGCCGTCGTGCACCTGGCGTGGGCCATCCAGCCGGTCGGCGACGCGTCGACGCCGCGCCGCATCGACCTCGACGGCACCGCAGCCGTGCTCGACGCCGCCGGCCGCACGGCCGTCGGGCAGGTCGTCTTCCTGTCCTCGCAGGCGGTGTACGGCCCGCACCCGCCCCGTCAGTCCGGCCGTCCGGTCGACGAGTCGTGGCCGGTCAGGGCGCACCCGGGCTCGCTCTACAGCCGGGACAAGGTCGCCGCGGAGGCGATGCTCGACGACTTCGCGCGCGCCCACCCCGACATCGTCGTGACCCGGGTCCGGGCCGCGCTGGTGGTCCGGTCGGACGCCGCGGCCCGGACGCGGCGCCTGTTCCTCGGCCCGGTCGTGCCGACGGCCCTGCTGCGCGCCCTCCGCGCCGGGCGCGTCCCGGTGCTGCCCCTGCCGTCCGGCCTCGTCCTGCAGCTGGTGCACGCCGACGACCTGGGGCGGGCCGTGGCCGCCGCGCTCGACCGCCGCGCGGCCGGGGCCTTCAACGTGGCCGCGGACGCGCTCGGCGCCCGGGAGCTCGCGGCCG
>NZ_JBEZDN010000244.1:0-2936 GCF_040648315.1 Pseudonocardia sp. NPDC049154 | reverse complement strand
GTCGCGGCCCGCACCGTCGAACTGCTCGACGCCGCCGCCGACCTGCTCGTCCTCGGTGCCGCGGACCGCGCCCACGCCGCCCTCGACGAGGCCGACGCGCGGCTCGTCGCCCTCCGCCGGCGGGCGGCCGGCGCGACCGGTGCCGGCGCCGCGCTGGCGGTCCTGGCCGTCGGGCTCACCGCCGTCGTGTGCGCCGGGCTGGGGCTCGTCGGGTTCGCGGCGGGCACCGTGCCGGGCCCGGTGATCGCCGTGCTCGCCCTGACCCCGCTCGCGTTCGCCGAGGTGGTCGCCTCGCTCCCCGAGGCCGCCGTCCGGCTGCTGTCGATCCGCCCGGCGCTGCGGCGGCTGCGGGACCTCGGGGAACGGGAGCCGGTCGTCGTCGAGCCCGCGGCCGCGGCGGGCGTGCCCGCCCCGCGGTCGCTGCAGGCCCGTGACCTCGGTGTCCGATGGCCCGGCGCGGCCGTCGAGGCCGTCCACGGCATGGACCTCGACCTCGGCGGCGGCCGCCGGGTCGCGCTCACCGGCCCGTCGGGCAGCGGCAAGTCGACGGTCGTCGCGGCCCTGCTGCGCACCCTCCCGCCCAGCTCCGGCGTCCTCCACGCGGACGGGCGTGACGTGCGTGCGCTCCGCGCCGACGACGTGCGGGCCGGGATCGCCTGGTGCGGGCCGTGGGCGCACCTCTTCGACAGCACGCTGCGCGCCAACCTCGCCCTCGCCGCACCCGGGGCGTCCGACGCCGACCTGGTCGCGGCCCTGCGCCGCGCCGCGCTCGGCCCCTGGTTCGACGCCCTGCCCGAGGGCCTGGACACCGCGGTCGGCGCGCACGGCGGCGCGGTGTCGGGCGGCGAGCGTCAGCGGCTGGGAGTGGCCCGCGCGCTGCTGGCCGACCGGCCGATCCTCGTCCTCGACGAGCCCACCGCCCACCTCGACGCCGCGACCGGCGCCGCACTCGCGGCGGAGGTCCTCGCGGCCACGGCCGACCGGACCGCGCTGCTCGTCACGCACCGGCCCGAGCAGACCCCTGGCGTGCCGCGGCTCGACCTCGGCCGGAGCCGCAGCCCGGTGTGAGTCACCCCAGCCGTTCGGCGACGTGGTCGGCCGCGCGCAAGGCGTTGGCCATCGCGGTCAGCGACGGGTTCACGGTGCCGATACCGGGGAAGACGCTGGTGTCGACGACGTAGGGGTTGTCGAGCTCGTGGGCCCGGCACGGTATTCCCCGCGCACGAACACCGCGCCCGAGTCCCAGTCGTCGCGCTCGCGCGGCAGGTAGGCCCCGCGCTCGAGCAGCAGGACCCGCTTCCCGGTGGGCGCGAGGCGATGGGCGAAGGTGCCGCCGCCCGCCCCGGTGCCGATCACGATCACGTCGTGGTGGTCACCGCTCACGGCTGTCTCTCTTGGCGTGTCCCGCGGGCTCGGCGGTGTCGTCGTAGACGTCCCGCAGCGTCTCGATCTCCTGTGTGGTGAAGGTCCGCTCCCGCCGCGCGTCGCGGGCGAAGGCGGCCGCCCAGGTCAGCACCGCGCCGACGCGGTTGCGGTAGCCGGTGAGGAACGCCAGGTGGAGGACCAGCCAGGCCAGCCAGCCGCCGAACCCGCCGAACCGCAGCGGCCCGGCCGAGACGACGGCGTTGCCGCGCGAGAGGTAGGCGGCCGAGCCCAGGTCGTGGTACCGGAACGGACGGACCGGGCGCCCGGCCGACCGGTGCCGGATGCGGCGGCCCGCGTACATCCCGGCCTGCATCGCGACCTCGGCGACGCCCGGCAGGTGGTCCAGGCTCATCAGGTCGCCGATCACGGAGATCTCCGGGTGCCCCGGCACCGTCAGGTCCGGCTCGACCTCGATCCGCCCGGCGCGGTCGCGGGGGGCGCCCGTGGCGTCGGCGAGCGCCTTCGCGATCGGGGGTGCCTCCACCCCGGCCGCCCACAGCACGGTCCCCGCGGGGTACCGCTGCGTCGCGCCCGTGCCGTCGCGGACGTCGATGCCCCGTGCGTCGACGCCGGTCACGACGGAGCCGAGATGCAGCTCCACGCCGAGCTCGCGCAGCCCGGCCGCGGCCTTCGCCGACAGGGCCGGCCCGAACGACGCCAGCGGCGCCTTCCCGGCGTCGAACAGCAGCACCCGGGCGTCCTCCGGGCGGATGCGGTGGAACTCCCGGTGCAGCGTGCGCGTGGCGAGCTCCCGGATCTGGCCGGCCAGCTCGACGCCCGTGGGCCCCGCCCCGACCACGGCGAACGTGAGCCACCGCCGTTGCTCGTCCGGGTCGGTCGCGGTCTCGGCCAGCTCGAACGCGCCGAAGACCCGGCGGCGGATGGCGAGGGCGTCGGCGATGGTCTTCATGCCGAGCGCGTACCGGGCGAACTCGTCGTGGCCGAAGTAGGACTGCCGGACGCCCGCGGCGACGATCAGGTCGTCGTAGGCCAGGGTCAGGTGCTCGCCGTTCGGCCGCTCGGCGAGGACGGTGCGGGCCTGCGGATCGACGTCGACGACGTCGGCCAGCACGCAGTCGACCGTGCGGTGCCGCTTCAGGACGTCGCGCAGCGGCGCCGCGATCTGTCCCTCGGACAGGATCCCGGTCGCGACCTGGTAGAGCAGCGGCTGGAACAGGTGGTGCTGCGCGCGGTCGACGAGCGTCACGGCGATCGTGGAGCCGCGCAGCGCCCGAGCGGCGAAGAGTCCGGCGAAGCCGCCGCCGACGATCACGACGCGGTGCGAGCCCGGGCCGCCGGCGCCGTCGTGGGAGCGGCCGACGACGGTCAGCCGGTGGGGTCGTGCCACGAGTCCCCCTCGGGCAGCAGGTCGTCGGCCTCCTTGGGCCCCCAGGTGCCGCGCTGGTAGCGCTGCACGGGCACGACGTCGCCGAGGATCGGGTCGACCACCCGCCAGGCGGCCTCGACGGTGTCCTGCCGGGCGAACAGGATCCGGTTGCCGTCCAGGGCCG
>NZ_JBEZDN010000243.1:0-3183 GCF_040648315.1 Pseudonocardia sp. NPDC049154 | reverse complement strand
GTCGAGCGAGCAGGGCGATCACCCGGTGGCCACCAGTGGTGCGTCCGAACCATCCCAGCCGGCCCGGACACAAGGAAGGTGCACCAGTGAGCGGGCGGAACACGGCGCTGACCGGACATTCGAGCCGGGGTCCCGGGCGCTGGGAGTGGATTTCCGTCCACGCCGCCGGATGTGCTGGAATCACCGATGTGATGCCCGCGTGGAACCTCGGCCCCATCTGGGAGAGCCGCCGCGGGCACGTGTTCGACGAGTGCTGTCAGGGATGTTCCAGCTCGAGCTGACCCCGATCCCTGCTCGCGTCGTCCCTCCTGGAGTACCCCGTGCTCGCGCACGCCCGCACCCTCTCCCGTGCGGCGGTCCGCACCGCCGCGCCCACCCCGCTCGACCTCGCCGACCTCACCGCGCTGACCCGCCGGTACGCCGAGGAGGTCCGCCTCGGCCGGCACGCGGTGCACGTCGATCCCGTGCACCGCTGGTCCCGCCGCCTGCACAGCGACGACGTCGTGGACGTCTGGCTGATCACCTGGGCCCGGGAGCAGATCGCCGAGCTGCACGACCACGCCGGCTCGCTCGGTGCGCTCACCGTGGTCTCGGGTGACCTCGTGGAGCAGCGCTGGGTCGCCGGCGAGGGGCTGCGTGCCCGTACGCTGCGGGCGGGGCGCGGCGCCGCCTTCCCGCTCGGCCACGTGCACGACGTCGCCAACCACCTCGAGTCGCCCGCGGTCAGCGTGCACGCGTACTCGCCGCCGCTGACCGCGATGAGCTACTACGAGGTGGCGTCCGGCCCGGGCGGGGAGTTCCTGCGCCGCACCCGCACGGAGCTGACGGACGAACCGGAGAAGGTGGGGGCATGACCCGCTCGATCGCCGACGTGCTGGCCGAGGCGCGGGCCCGGCTGGACCGCGTGGGCCCGCAGGAGGCCGCCGCGCTGCTGCGCGAGGGCGCGCGCCTGGTCGACACCCGGCCGCAGTGGCAGCGCGACGAGGAGGGTTCCTTCGCCGACGCGCTGATCATCGAGCGGAACCACATCGAGTGGCGGCTCGACCCGGCCTCCGACGCCCGCATCCCCGAGGCCGTCGACCACGACGTCACCTGGATCGTGGCCTGCTCCGAGGGCTACAGCTCCAGCCTCGCCGCCGCCTCCCTGCGGGACCTGGGCCTGCACAACGCCACCGACCTCGACGGCGGGTTCCGCGCCTGGAAGGCGGCCGGTCTCCCCACCCGCTGAGCGCGGCGTGGCTCGCGACCTGGGTCTTCTGCGATCTGAACGACGTTCGGCTGGTCGCCACGCAGGACGAGGTCGTCGATCTCATCGTGGACCTCGCCGAGGGCCCCCGGCCCGAGCTGTGGCAGATCGTCGACCGGCCGGCCGGGTTCCTCCCGGCCGCGCCGGCTCCGCGGCCCGGCGAGCAGCCCGTGCGTGCCTCCGGTCCGGTCAGTCGGCGAGGCCGGCGTAGGTGTCGCGCAGCTCCCGCTTGAGGATCTTGCCGCTGGGGTTCTTGGGCAGCTCGTCGACGACCACCACGTACTTGGGGGCCTTGAACCCGGCGAGGCGTTCGCGGGTGTGGGCGACGATCTCGGCCGGCTCCGCGGTGGTTCCCTCCCGCAGCACGACGGCGGCGGCGACGGCCTCGATCCACTCCGGGTGCTTCACCCCGAACACCGCGACCTCGCTGACCGCGGGGTGCTCGTAGATCGCGTCCTCGACCTCGCGGCTCGCGACGTTCTCGCCTCCGGTGATGATGATGTCCTTCTTGCGGTCGACGATCGTGAGGTAGCCGTCTGCGTCCATCACCCCGAGGTCGCCGCTGTGGAACCAGCCGTTCCGGAAGGCCTCGGCGGTCGCCTCCGGCTTGCCCCAGTAGCCGCGCATGGCGTGCGGGGTGCGGTGCACGATCTCGCCGACCCGGCCGACGGGGACGGGGTTGTCCTCGTCGTCGTGCAGCCGGGTCTCGACGTTGAGGCTCGGCCGCCCTGCCGTGCCCGCCTTCGCGATCTGCTCCTCGGGGAACAGCACGGTGGCGTTGGGCGCCAGCTCGGTCTGGCCGTAGTAGTTGAACAGCCGGATCGCGGGCAGCCGCTCACCGAGCTCCTTCAGCACGGCGACGGGCATGATCGCCGCGCCGTAGTAGCCCTTGCGCAGCGAGCTCAGGTCGTGCCGGTCGAAGTCCGGGGAGCGCAGCAGCCGGATCCACACCGTCGGCGGGCAGAACATCTTGGTGATCTTCTCGGCCGCGACCGTGCGCAGGATCGTCGCCGGGTCGGGCGAGTCGACGATCACGCTGGTCGCGCCCAGGTAGACGTCCGGCGTGAGGAAGTCGTGCAGCGCCGCGCAGTGGTAGAGCGGCAGGGCGTGCAGCTCGACGTCGTCGCGGTGGTACTCGCCGTCGACGATGTCGCTCACGTACTGCGTGATGAGGTTCCGGCTGGTCATGATCGCGCCCTTGGGGGCCGACGTCGTGCCGCTGGTGTAGAGCAGCTGGACCGGGTCGTCGTCGCCGATCTCGACGTCGGGCTCGGTGGCGTCCGTGTGCGCGAGCAGCTCGTCGAAGCCCACCCAGCCGTCCCGCGCGCCCACCACGACCTGCAGCTCGACCGGGACGCCGGCCTCCTCGAACGTCGGCGCGAGCCGCTCGGAGACGATCGCCGCGCGCGCCCCGCTGTCCTCCAGCGCATAACGCACCTCGCCGGCGGTGAAGTTGAAGTTGACCGGCACGGAGATCGCGCCGATCCGGGCCAGCGCGAAGTAGGCGACGACGAAGGCGTACGAGTTGTGCGACAGGATCGCCACCCGGCGGTTCCGCCCCACACCCCGCGCGACCAGGGCGTTCGCCACCCGGTTGGCGTCGGCGTCGAGCTCGGTGAAGGTCCGCCGGGTGTCGCGGTGGACCACCGCGAGCTTGTTGGGGTACTTCTTCGCGGTGCGGGCCAGGAGCGAGCCGATGCTCTGCCGCCGAGCCCGCGCGATCTCCGCGGTGTACGGCGGGAGGTAGCGGTCGAGGTCGTCGTCGGTCATGCGCGGGGCCTCCTCGTCGAGCCGTCCGGTGATCAGTAGACCCCGCCCGGTCGGCCCGGGTCGACACCCTCGTGAGTGGCGATAGCCGCTATGGCGACTATCGCCACTCACGGGGGACGCTCCTATGGAGCGTCAAGCCGTGAGCGGCGGGTTTTCGAGCTGTCGGT
>NZ_JBEZDN010000242.1:0-3190 GCF_040648315.1 Pseudonocardia sp. NPDC049154 | reverse complement strand
CACCGCACCGACCTCGACCACACCCGCGACCACACCCGCGACCACGCCCACGGCGGCCCCACCACCGCCGACGACCTCGGCCCGGCCTGCCGCCATGATCACGGCCTCAAACAACGCGGCTGGACGCTCACCCAGCCCGAACCCGGCGTCTTCGTCTGGCGCAGTCCCCTCGGCCGCGAATACCGCACCCGAGCCGACCCCCTGCTCCCGCCACCACCCCCGCCGCTCCCGGTCAGCGAGGAGGACGACAGCTGTTGCGCCGACCCCCTCGACGACCTCGACCGAAGCCAGCCCCTGATCGGCTGGCGACCCGCCACCGACGACCACGACGACGAACCCCGACCACCACCCCACCCCGCCACCGACCTCGACGAACCCCCACCCTTCTGACGGCCCGTTCTCCGGCGGGCCGTCGCAGGGTCGTGCCCGCAGATCTCCGCACTCTTCGGACGGCCCCATCTTCGGCATCGCGTCTCCGGGGGCGGGTCAGCGCGAGCCCCATCGGGGGTCGTTCCGCCGCAATGGCCAGAGGGGCGGGTTCAGCTGAGCTCGAACCGTTCTCCCGGTCCACTCCTCGAGACCTGCGGCTTCACGAGGGGGTCGGGTTCGCAAACAGTGCCCCTGCGGTCCTGACGTCGCAGACACGCGAGGCGCCGGTCAGAGCGGAGGCAGGCCGGCCTGCTTGACGAAGCAGCGAGTGTCCGCACCCTCGGAGAGCCGCACCTTCGGGAAACCCGCTCTCACCGAAGGCGTGCCGTCACGCTCGACCTCCGAAGCTCCGCGCGAGGCAGTACGCGGGGGTACTCATGCACACCGGGCAGGCGCACCCCGCCCCGCGGCGCCGTCAGAAGACGAGCCGACGCCCATCCCTCAGCTGGCCCTCCCCGGGAGCCGGTCGGGGTCGGCGCCGGGGCCGGGGTTGGCGACGATCTCGGCGATGTCGGGGGTGCGGTCGCAGCGGTCGCAGGTGGTGGTGAGGTGGACCCCGCCCCCGCAGTCGTCGTGCGTGAAGAGGATCGGGGGGCCGTCGGGGGCGGCCCAGCGGTCGCCCCACTCCGTGAGGGCGACGATCACCGTGCCCAGCTCCCGGCCCTTGCGGGTGAGGGCGTAGCCCTCCGGGCGTTCCTCCATCAGTCCGGCGGCCACGAAGCTCTCGAGGCGCTTGGCGAGGACGTTGGGCGCGATGCCGAGGCGGCGCTCGAAGTCCGAGAAGCGGCTCATGCCGGCGAAGACCGCGTTGCGGATGATCAGCAGGCTCCAGCGCTCCCCGACGAGCTCGAGGGCGCGGGCCGCGGAACAGTTCTCGCGCTCGTACAGGCGTCCCAGCACGCCACCAGGATAGGCCGATTCCGCTTGCGTGATGCAAGTCTCACCCTCTACCGTACTTGCATCACGCAAGTCGACCCGAAGGGGATGAGGACGATGGCACTTCCGCAGGTGGTCTCGCGGGACGAGTGGCTGGCCGCACGCCGGGCGCTGTTGTTGCGCGAGAAGGAACTGACCCGGGCCCGAGACGTGCTCGCCGCGGACCGGCGGCGGCTGCCGATGGTGCGGGTGGAGCAGGACTACCGGTTCACGGGGCCGGAGGGCGAGGTGGGGCTGCTCGACCTGTTCACGGGCCGCAGTCAGCTGATCCTGCAGCACTTCATGTACGACCCGGCCTGGGACGAGCCGTGCCGGAGCTGCAGCGCCATGGCCGCCGAGACCGGTGAGGGCGTGCGCGACCACCTGGCCCGGCGGGACACGGCCTTCGCCGCGGTGTCGCGGGCGCCGTACCCGAAGCTGCAGGCCGCGCGCGAGGCCCGGGGCTGGACCTTCCCCTGGTACTCGTCCGAGGGCAGCACCTTCAACTACGACTTCCACGCGACGCTCGACCCCGCCGTCGCGCCCGCGAACTACAACTTCCGGGATGCCGGGGAGCTGTCGGCCGCGGGCCTCGACTGGATGGTCGACTACGTCGGCGAGCAGCCGGCGATCAGCACGTTCCTGCGGGACGGCGACCAGGTCTTCCACACCTGGTCGACGTACGGCCGCGGTGTCGAGGAGATGATGCACGGCTACCACCTCCTCGACCTGACGGCGCTGGGGCGGCAGGAGGACTGGGAGGAGCCCAAGGGGCGGTCTCCGGTCGTGCACGCGGCCGACCCCGGCTACACGAGCTGAGCCCGGGGGATCGAGCCAGGGCCGTTCGGCCCGTACCGCGGGCCGAACGGTCGCTCCTACGATCGCCCGGTGCGTCTCCTGGAGCGCGACCACCCGCTGGCGGTCGTGCGCGACCGGGCGGCGCAGGCGGCCGAGGGTGGCGGCCGGCTGGTGCTGCTGGCCGGCGAGGCCGGGATCGGCAAGACGGTCCTGCTGCGGGCCCTCGCCGAGGAGCTGCCCCGTGAGCAGGTGCTGTGGGGGATGTGCGACGCGCTGTCCACGCCGCGGCCGCTCGGCCCGCTGCGGGACGTCGCGCACGCGCTCGGGCCCGCCGTCACCACGCAGCTCGCCGACGGGGCGCCGCCGCACGAGGTGTTCGCGGCCGTGCTCGACGCGTTGCGGGCGCGGCCGCGGACGCTGGTGATCGAGGACCTGCACTGGGCGGACGACGCCACGGCGGACCTGGTGCGGTACCTCGGCCGACGGATCTCCTCGCTGCCGCTGCTGCTGGTGCTCTCGTACCGCGACGGGCTCGCCGCCGACCATCCGCTCGTCCCGGTGGTCGGCGACCTGGTCTCGCTGCCGGACACCCGCCGCGTGCAGCTCGCGCCGCTGAGCCGGGGCGCGGTGGAGCAGTTGTGCGCCGGCAGCGGGCTCGACGCCGCGGAGGTGCACCGGCGCACGGCGGGGAACCCGTTCTACGTCAGCCAGATCGTGGCGCAGCCGGAGTCGCGGCTGCCGGCGAGCGTCCGGGAGGCCGTGCTCGCGCGGGCGGCGGCGCTCGACCCGGAGCACCGCCGCTGCCTGGAGCTGCTCTCGTGCACGCCCGAGCCGGTCGGCGCCGCGCTGCTGGCCGCCCTGGGCGTGCCGCCCGCGACCGTCGAGGCGCTCGTCGGCACCGGGCTCGTCGACCGCCACGGTGACGGGCTGGCCTTCCGGCACGAGATCGCCCGCTCGGCGGTGCTCGACGCCGCCCCGGGCCCCGCCGTGGACCGGCACGCCGCCATGATCGCGGCGCTGGAGGCGACCGGCGGGGACGCGAGCGTGC
>NZ_JBEZDN010000241.1:0-3466 GCF_040648315.1 Pseudonocardia sp. NPDC049154 | reverse complement strand
CCGCGGGGGTGGGTCCGCGGTTTTCGGCCGTGCCTTGGGTGTGGGCCCCACCGCCGCCCCCCAACACCATTTGTGAGCGAGAGCGCCGTTCGTGCATCGAGGGCGGGTTCTACAGCAGGGCGTCGAGGGCGCGCAGGGTCGCGGCGGCGGGAGCCGGGATGCCGACGCCACGACCGTGCCGGACCTGCGGCTCGCGTACGTTGATGCGCACCAGCGCGCCGGTCGCGGCACTCGCCAGCTCGGCTTCGCGGCGCACCGTCGGCACGGCGGTGCCCGCGCCGATCTCGACGACCGCGAGGCCGCGGCGGTGCGCACGGATCCACTCGTGCAGATCCTTCAGCGTCGGTCCCGAGCGCGCCGGGTCCCAGGACCGGTCGCCGAACATCAGGATGTTGGGCCGGGCGAGCCCACCGCACGCCGGGCACGCGGGCAGCGGCTCGCGCGCCCGCATCGACACCGGGTCCACGTCGACCTCGACGCCGTCGGCCGGCCAGACCGGCTGGTCGCACCCGCGCAGGCACTGCAGGTGGTGGATCGAGCCGTGGACCTCGGCGACCTCGTCGAACCCCGCCTTCTGGAACTGCCCGTCGACGTTCGAGGTGAACACCCGCGTCGGCCTCTGCTCCGCCCAGCGGCGCAGGACGGCGAAACCCTCGTGCGGCACCGTCGCGCGGTACAGCGCGAGCCGGTGCCCGTAGAACCCCCAGGCCAGGGCGGGGTCGTCGGCGAAGTGGACCGGGTCGGCGATCTCCTCGAACCGCAGCCCGAGGGCCTCGTACGGCGGGTAGGCCCGCCAGAAGCCCTCGGTGCCGCGGAAGTCCGGCAGGCCGGAGTCGACGCCCATCCCGGCGCCGGCGCACACGAGCAGTGCCTCGGCCCCGCGGAGCAGCTCGGCAGCCTCGGCGATCGCCGGGTCGACGGTCGTCAAGAGCGGGTCAGAGCTCCACGACCTCGAACTCCAGGAGGTCCGCCCCGCTCGCGACCGGCCTGCCGCCCGCGTCGGGGGCCCGCTGCCCGGCGTGCGCCTCGACGGCCGGACCCGTGCGCCAGGCCTCGAACGCCTCGTCGGACTCCCAGGTGGTGACCACGAAGTAGCGGTCGTCGCCCTTGACGGGGCGGAGCAGCTGGAAGCCGAGGAAGCCCGGCTGCCCGTCGACGGCGTGCTTGCGGTTCGCGAACCGCTTCTCGAGCTCGGGGCCCGCGCCCTCGGGGACGTGGATTGCGTTGATCTTCACGACGGCCATGCGCCCCACGTTAGCCTCACCGGTGATGGAGGGGCGGCGATCGGTGCGGACGTCCGACGGGACCTACCTCGCGGTCGTCGAGTTCGGGGGTGGCGGCCCGCCCGTCCTGCTGCTGCACGGGCTGATGGGCCGGGCCACGACCTGGTGGTCCGTGGCCCGCAGGCTCACCGACCACGGCCGCGTCCTCGGGCTCGACGCGCGCGGGCACGGCCGCTCCCAGGCCACCGGCCCGTGGACCACCGACCGGATGGCCGACGACGCCGCCGACCTCCTCGAACAGGCCGGCGCCGGACCCGCGCTGGTGATCGGGCACTCGATGGGCGGGCTGCACGCACTGGCGCTCGCCGCCCGCCGGCCGGACCTCGTGCGCGGGGTCGTCGTCGAGGACATGGCGGTGGACCTCACCGGCCTGGCCGGCCGGCCGATGGCCGACATGGCCGCGTGGTTCGGGGCGGTCCCGCAGCCCTTCGCCTGCCGCGAGGCCGTGCGCGAGGCCTTCGGACACCCCCGTCGCGAGCTGGGCGACTACATGGCCGAGTGCGTGGAGGAACGGGCCGACGGGCTGCACCTGCTGACCCGGGTCCGCGACGCCCTGGAGATCGCCACCGGCTGGACGCGCGAGGCCCGGTGGACCGACCTCGACGCCGTCGGCTGCCCGGTGCTGCTGGTCGAGGCGGAGGAGTCCGTCGTCCCGGAGGGCCACATGGCGGCGATGGCGGAGCGGCTCGGGGCCGAGCACCACGTGCTGCCCGGAACGGGGCATCTGGTGCACGCCGACGAGACGGCGTTCCTCGGCGTCGTCGAACCCTTTCTCGCCCGATGTCGGTGACGACCGGATCGGCGGCCACGCTACGGTTTCGGCCCTTCCGGTCCCGTCGACCGTTCCGGGCCTTGCTCCGAACGGCGGCTCCTGAATTACGTACGTGGCGTTCACGTTCTTTGTGATCTCTGTTCGCGCAGGTCGCGGCGATATCGGTCGCCGAATGTGACCTTGGTGTGCCACATCGTCACCGGCTTGCTGAGACACACTCAGAAATGGCCTTGTGGGCCGCGACGGCGCTGTGCAAGCCTCTGCCCACTCCATTCGGGAGCCGCGAATCCGCCGGGGCGCAGGCGAATTCCGGGTACAACGTCGAGAGCTGCGCGCCGCCGGCCAACCCGCCGACGTGTCGCGGGGTCCCGGGTCACCGAGCCGGGACACCGGTGGGGGACGCGCCCGAGGTGTGGGGATGTACCAGGAGCGGAGAAGCGTCCTGGCCGCGGACGACCCGGCCGCGGCGGAACCGGAGCGGGCCGGGGGGCCCGGGGCCCGGATCGACGAGCTGGTCGCGCCGGCCCGTCGGGGGGACGAGCGCGCGCTGACGGAGCTGCTCGAGCTGGTGCGCCCGCTCGTGCTGCGCTACTGCGAGAACCGGCTGCACGGGTCGGCGGTGTCGGCGGAGGACGTCACCCAGGAGGTCTGCATCGCGCTCCTGCGGTCGTTGCCGTCCTATCGGGACCGCGGACGGCCCTTCCTCGCGTTCGTGCACACGGTGGCGAGCCACCGGATCGCCAGCGCGTGCAGCACGGCGGTGCGCACGCACGAGCGCGCGGTCGCCGAGCCACCGGAGCCGGGCGACGGCTGCGAGCGCCGGGACCAGCCGGAGCTCAACGCCCTCGACCGAGCGGCGGCCGCCGAGGTCGACCGGCTGTTGCACCGGCTGCCCGGGCGGGCGCGCGAGATCCTGCTGTTGCGGGTGGTGTGGGGGCTGTCGGTGCGGGAGACCGCCGAACACCTGGCGCTGAAACCGGAGTCGGTGCGGCTGAACCAGCACCGGGCCCTCCAGGCGCTGCGCCGGATGCTCACCGGCGGCACGGCCTGGCAGCTGCGACCGGAAGCGGGCTGATCCGCACGATGACCCCCGACGGCGACGGCACCCCCGCCGGCCGCCGGCCCCTCGACGAGGAGCCGGCGGTGGGTGGGTGCTGCCCGCGCGCGCCGGAGCCGGTCGATCTCTCCGCCATCCTGGCCGACGACGCACTGCTCGACGCCCTGGGCCGGCACGCGGTCCCCGACGACCGGATCCGCGAGTGCTACGGCTCCGATCCCGTCCTGGACCTGCTGCTCGAGTGGCGCGGCGTCCGGCATGCTCTTCGAGCGGTTCCTCTCCCCGGACCGGGACGGCTACCCGGACATCGACCTCGACATCGAGTCGGGCCGGCGCGAGGAGGTGATCCAGTAC
>NZ_JBEZDN010000240.1:0-3467 GCF_040648315.1 Pseudonocardia sp. NPDC049154 | reverse complement strand
CGCATGTCCCGCACGGCGGGCAGCGCCCGGGTCCCGTCCCCGACCACGGCGGTGTCGAAGCCCTCGCCCCGCAGGACGATGGTCAGCATCTCGGCCAGGGCCGGGTCGTCGTCGACCACCAGAACGCGCGACTTCATGGGAGGAAGCATCCCACTGACGTCCGACGGTCCCGTCCCGACCCGCGACTTGCCGCGTGTCGATCACCGCCCGGGGGTCACTCCGCCGCGGGAAGGACGACGACCTGGTACGCGTCGATCGCCGGGTCGGCCGTGACCAGCGTCAGCCCTTCGAGCCTGGCCTGAGCGACGAGCACGCGGTCGAAGGGATCGCGGTGGTGGGCCGGGAGGGCCGCGGCCGCCCGGGCGTGGGCCGCGGTGATCGGCAGCTCACGGAAGCCCCCCGACCGCGTTCAGCTGCTCCGGCACGGAATCACCCTGTCCCGGTCGGACCAGACCTGACCAGATCAGCCCGCCACCACGCTCGCCGCGAGGAAGGTCTCCCCCGGCATCTCCCGGCGCAGCCGCCAGACCATCGAGATCGGCTTCTCCCCCTCGTGCGAGACGTACTCGCAGGTCCCGGGGCAGAGGAACGGGGCGGCGCCGATGTCGTCGTGCTTCGTCTCCCGCACGAACAGGACGACGTGCGTGCCCCGCTCCCGGTGGTGCAGGTACCGCTGCCCCGTCGCGGAGGCGACGGTCGTGGCGTTCTGCGACTCCCAGTGGAAGAGGTCGGGCCGCTGGGCGTAGTCGCGGTACATGGTGGTCGGCGAGAAGTCCCGCTCGGTCTTGCGGAGGTTGACGAAGAAGGCGTCCGTGCGCGTCTCCGGCGCCCAGACCACGCCGGCCGCGTGCCCGTACGCCTTCCGCTCGAGCGAGGCCCAGTCCAGTGCGGCGAGCACCTCCTCGCGCCGGTAGTGCGCGTGGCTCTGCAGCGGCACGTGCTGCAGCCCCTCGCCGAGGGACCGCGGGACGTGCCGCGCCCGGTCGAGGGTCAGCGCGGTGAGCTCGCGCAGCTCGGCACACACGGCGGGGTGCCGGCGCAGGTGGGCGAGGCCCTCCTCGTAGTGCGCGAACCCGCCGCGGGCCGGCCAGACCAGGAAGAACAGCATCCGGGCGAGCCGCTGCTCGCGCTCGGTCAGGTCGGCGTAGCGCGGGCCGGCGGGGTCGGCGAGCTGCGCGTAGACGGAGGCCCGCTCGGGGTCGTCGACGTGCGTGAACAGGGCCAGCCGCGTGAGCAGCGCGGCCTCGCCCGGACCGGGGTCGGGCGCGGGCAGCCCGGCCTCGCGGCGCAGCGCCGTCCACGAGCCGCCGGAGCGGTAGACGTCGGCCAGGTCCCGGTCCGCCTCGCGCAAGTAGTCGGCCAGCCCGACGTCGCCGTACGAGCGGACGTCGGCCACCAGGTCGGCCTTCCGCAGCCGCAGCTGCCCCTTCACGTTCTCGAGCACCGTCCGACGGGCGACCGGGTCGAGGACCAGCGCGGACCCCGCGGGCAGATACGGGAAACCCTGCTCGACGTCCTCGATCAGCCGCCGCCGCGAGCTGCCGGTCAGCGCCCGGTACCGCAGGTCGAACCGGAAGTCGCGGCGGTGCTGCCCGATGAAGTCCAGCACCGTGAGCACCGCCTTCCCCGGCGTCCGGCGCAGCCCGCGGCCGAGCTGCTGCAGGAACACGGTGGCGCTCTGCGTCGGCCGCAGCAGCAGGACGGTGTCGATCTCGGGGATGTCGAGGCCCTCGTTGAAGAGGTCCACAGCGAACAGGCAGTTCACCTCGCGCTCGCGCAGCCGGCGCAGGGCCTCCTCCCGCTCGGGCCGCGGCGTCGCCCCGGAGACCGCGAGGCTCGGGATGCCGGCCCGCGTGAACACCTCCGCCATGTACTCCGCGTGCGCCACCGAGACGCAGAAGCCGAGCGCGCGCATCCACCGGACGTCCGTGACCTTGTCGCGCACCTGCCGGACGACCATCGCCGCCCGCAGGTCGTTGCCGGTGTAGAGACTATCGAGCGCGGCGGGGTCGTAGGAGCCGCGCTTCCACTCGACGCCGCGCAGGTCCACCTCGTCGGCCACCCCGAAGTAGTGGAAGGGGACGAGCAGGTCGGCGTCGAGGGCGTCCCAGAGCCGTAGCTCGAAGGCGCTGCGGCCGTCGAAGAAGCGCCGGACGTCCGTGCCGTCGGTGCGTTCGGGCGTCGCCGTGAGACCGAGCAGCTCGCGGGGCTGCAGGCGGGCCAGCAGCCGGCGGTAGGTCGCGGCCTCGGCGTGGTGGAACTCGTCGACGACGACCACGTCGAAGTGGTCGGGCGGGAGCCGGTCGATCCCGTACGCGTGCAGCGACTGCACGCTCGCGAACACGTGGGTCCAGCGCTCGGGCCGCTCGCCGTCGACGTAGACCTCGCCGAACGCGCCGTCGGCCAGCACCGCCCGGTACGTGCGGCGGGACTGGTCGAGGATCTCCTTGCGGTGGGCGACGAAGAGCAGCCGGCCCCCCAACCGGGCGTAGTCCAGGGCCGCGACCACGGTCTTTCCTGTGCCGGTCGCCGCGACGACGAGGTTGCGGTGCCGGTCGTGCACCTCCCGCTCCGCCGCGAGCGCCTCGAGGATCTGCGCCTGGTGCGGCCGCGCGGTGACCTCGAGCCCGGTGAGCGGGGTGACGTCCACCCGGTTGCGGCCCAGCGCCTGCGCCAGCCGCTCGACGTCGGCCGGGTCCTCCGGGTCGTACGGCACGAACTCCGGGTTCGCCCAGTAACTGTCGAAGGTGGTCTCGAACTTCCGGATCAGGTGTCCGGTGCCGACGGACGACAGCCGGACGTTCCACTCCAGTCCGTCGACCAGCGCCGACCGGGACAGGTTGCTGCTGCCGACGAAGGCGGTGTCGAAGGTCGAGTTCCGCCTGAACAACCAGGCCTTCGCGTGCAGCCGGGTCGACGCGCTGGCGTAGCTGATCTTCACCTCCGCCCCGTAGCGGCGGACCAGCTCGTCGACCGCCCGCTGCTCGGTGGCGCCCATGTAGGTCGTGGTGATCACGCGGAACGGGATCCCGCGCTCGCGCAGCCGCGCCAGCTCGTCGCCGAGCACCCGCAGGCCGTGCCAGCGGATGAACGCGCAGAGCAGGTCGACCCGGTCGGCGGAGACCAGCTCCGAGTTCAGCGCCGCCATCAGCGACGGCTCGCCGTGCGCGTTGGTCAGCAGGGCCGCCGACGACAGCGGGGTCACCGGCCGGACGAGCTGGTGCACCCCCGGCGCGATCTGCCGGGTCAGCACCACGAGCTGCTCCACCGCCTCGGCGAGGCGCTGGTCGTGCGCGTCGAGCCGATCGAGCAAGCGGTTGACCAGGTCCACCCGACCGGACTCCGACGGCGTTGCCTTCAGCGCCCGTTCGACGGCGGCCGCGACGTGCCGGGTCAACACCTCGGCCTGGTTCGCCTCCTCGACCGATGCCCACTGCGGCACCAGCTCCGCGACGCGTGCCAGGTCG
>NZ_JBEZDN010000239.1:0-3566 GCF_040648315.1 Pseudonocardia sp. NPDC049154 | reverse complement strand
CTACCTCCCCCCCGTCAGCCCCCCACCCACCCCCCCGCGGGGCCGGCCCGGGCCGGGCGGGCCGGCCCCTCGACCGTCGGGAAGAAATCCCCGCGGCCGTGTCGAGAACCTGCGCGGCGCTCCGACCACACTGCGAGCGGCGCCCACGAGGGCGCCCCGGAGCCGGGAGGAACCGCCGTGCGCAACCTGATCCACTTCGTCCACACCTCGATCGACGGCCGCATCCAGGGCCCGAACGGCGAGTTCGACTGGGCCGAGATGGGCCCGGAGCTGTCCGCGTACTCCGTGGAGCTGAACGCCCAGCTGGACACGCTGCTCTACGGCCGCCGCGTCTGGGAGATGATGGCCGCGTACTGGCCGACCGCCGACCAGGTCTCCGACCACCCGCACGACCGGGCGTACGCGCCGCGCTGGCGGGACACCGAGAAGGTCGTCGTGTCGCGCACCCTCGAGCGGGTCGACGTCGAGCGCACCACCCTGATCCGCGACGACGTGCCGGCCGCGGTCGCCGCGCTGAAGGAGCGGCCCGGCAAGGACATCGTGCTGATGGGCGGGGCGGCCCTCGCCGGCTCCCTGGCGGCCGCGGGGCTCGTCGACGAGGTACGGGTCTGCGTGCACCCCGTCGCGCTCGGCGGCCCGCACGGCGCGCTCGCCACGGACGGCACCCGGCTGAACTTCGACCTGGTCGGCACCCGGGTCTTCGACGGCCGGGTGGTCGAGTCGACCTTCCGCGCGCGGCGGTGACCGTTGACCACCCCACCCGTGATGGTGAGGTCTGCGGGAACGCCTCTCGGCCCACCTGGCCCGGGTCACGCTCGGCGGCGGCGACCTCGACCGCTTCCGGTACCTCGGCTTCGACCAGTGGTTCCGGCTGTTCATCCCGGTGCCGGGCGGCACGCTCGAGGGCCTGCCGGACAGGCTCACCGCCCTGAGCTACGCGAAGTACCTCACCCTGCCGGTCCCGCGCGAACCCTTCCACGGCTGGACCGTAGGGGAGCAGGCGCTCCCGACGGGCATGCGCCGGCACTGGGTCCGCAACGGCGTGCCGAAGAACCGGATCATGTTCTGCGGGTACTGGCGGGAGGGCGCCACGACCTGAGGGACCGTTCGCCGGCTCGGCCGGGGGACTCCCCGGTGCGATGAGATCCGGCCGGTCCGCGGGTCTGCCCTGGTGACCGTCGTCGGGCGGCGTGCGACGCCGTCCGGCACGAGACACCGCGGAGGACACCATGACGACCACGCCGGATCCGACCACCACGCTGCCCGGCCGCCCGCCCGTCGTCGACCTGGCCACCTGGCAGGCCGCCCGGGACGAGCTCCTGGTCCGCGAGAAGGCCCACACCCGCGCGGGCGACGCCCTCGCCGCGGCCCGCCGCCGGCTGCCGATGGTGGAGTTCGACGGGACGGTCGAGGTCCTCGGGGCGAACGGCCCGGTCCCGTTCCTGGACCTGTTCCAGGGCCGCGACGAGCTCGTGGTCTACAAGCACATGTGGTGGGACGGCGCGCCGCACCAGGGGCAGTGCGAGGGCTGCACCACCACGGCCTGGCACGTGAAGGACGCGGTCTACCTCAACGCCCGCGGCGTCTCGTACGCCGTCCTGACCACGGGCCGCTGGGAGGAGGTGGCCCCCTACGTCGAGTTCATGGGCTACACCGAGCCCTGGTACTCGGTGCGCGGCGTGGAGGGGCCGGCCGGCGGCCACATGGGCTTCCTCACCAGCTACCTGCGCGACGGCGACCGCACGTTCCTCACCTACTCGACGACGGGCCGCGGCAACGAGCGGGTCAACGCGTCCCTGGGCCTGCTCGACATGACGCCCTACGGCCGCGGCGAGGCGTGGGAGGACAACCCCGAGGGCTGGCCCGCGGGACGGCACGCGTGCTGGTCCTGGCGCTCGGACGCGGACGGGAACGACACCTGGGGCCCGACCAGCCGGCCCGTGCCGCAGTGGACCCGCCCCGGCGCGACCCCCGTGGAGACCCTCGGCCGGCACGACGACCCGCACTGACTGGCCGTCGTCCACGGTGCCGGCCCGGGGTCCTACGACGCGCGGGCGTCGGGCTCCGGCGGGCGGTGCCCGGCCAGCCGGTCGGACCGGGGGCCCTCGGTGCGGTGGTCGGCACGGTGCTCGGTGCGGTGCTCGGTGCGCCGCCCGGCCGGGTGCGGCCGGCGGGCGACGAGGATCGTCGCCGGCGGCAGGTTGCGCCACACCACCGGCATCGCCTCGACCTCGGCGAACCGGGCCGCGAAGGCCCGGCGCAGCTCGCGCGCCCGGCTCGGCAGCGCGGTGCGGGTGAGGACGGCGGTCGCCATCCCGTCGGGGGTGAGGGCGGCCGCGATCGCGTCGAGCACCGCGTCGCGCCGGTGGCCGGGCAGGAGCGTCCACGGCAGCGACGTCACGACCACCTCGGCGCGCGCGATCCCGGCGTCGGCGAGCAGCCCCGGGAGGCGCTCCGCGTCGCCCTGCCGGACGTCCACGCCGGGCAGGTGCGCGGCGAGGTGCCGGGCGAGCACCTCGTCCAGCTCGACCGCCAGCAGCCGCGATCCCGCCGGCAGTCGCTCGTGGATCTGCCGGGTCAGCGCCCCGGTGCCCGCGCCCAGCTCGACGACGGTCGGCGTTCCCGAGTCGGGCAGCAGGCGGGCGAGCTGCGCCGCGAGCGCCCGGCCGGACGGCGCCGGGGAGCCGAACAGGTGCGGGCGGCGGACCGCCCGGCAGAGGAAGGCCCAGCCGGCGCGGTCGTGGACGCGGCCGGACGAGATCCGGGAGGTCATGCGCGAAAGGTGCACCATCCGCGGCGTTCCCGCAGCGCGGAGGGCGGAACGATCAACTGTTCTGCAGGTAGACCAGCACCGCGGACACCCGGCGGTTGAGGTCGCGCTCCTCGGAGAGCCCCAGCTTGGAGAAGATCGAGTTGGTGTGCTTCTCGATCGCCCGCTCGGACAGCACGAGCGCGGCGGCGATCGAGGCGTTGCTCTTGCCCTGCGCCATCTCGCCCAGGACCTCGAGCTCGCGCGGGGTGAGCGCGTCGAGCTCCGACGGCTTGGCCCGCTGCGCCGCGACCAGGCCCTCGATCACGGTCGGGTCGATCACCGAGCCGCCCTCGGCGACGCGGCGCACCGCCTCGGCCAGCTCGTCGCCGTCGGCCACCCGCTCCTTGAGCAGGTAGCCGCGCCGGGCCGTGCCGTCGGCGAGCAGGGTCAGCGCGTACTGCGCCTCCGCGTACTGCGACAGCAGGATCACGCCGGTCTCGGGCTTGCGGACCCGCAGGTCCGCGGCCACGGAGAGGCCTTCGTCCGAGTTGGTCGGGGGCATCCGGATGTCGGTGACCACGACGTCGGGGTCGTGCTCGTCGATCAGCGCGGTGAGCGCCGGCAGGTCGGGGGCCGCGCCGACGAGCGAGAGGTCCTCGGTGCCGTCGATCAGGCGCACCAGTCCGTGCCGGAGCAGGGCGTTGTCCTCCGCCAGGACCACTCGGATCTTCACGCGCCCAGCCTAGAGGGGCCCCGCGCGGCCCGTGAGTGGCCCATGGGTCGCTCGGGCCCCGCGCGACAAACCCCCCGACCG
>NZ_JBEZDN010000238.1:0-3877 GCF_040648315.1 Pseudonocardia sp. NPDC049154 | reverse complement strand
CAGACCCACCCACTCCTCCCGGAGGCCCTCCCCTCGATCAAGCCGCCACGCCGGACGACCTGTCAACAACGTGGTGGGTCGCTACATCTAGGGGCAGTAGGCACTCACGACCCCGGTCGACCTGCGCGTTCAGGTCCAGACGACGTCGGCACCGGCAAGCGTCGCGACGGCCTTCCGGAGGGCGGCCGGCACCCGGGTGAAGGCCCGCACGGTGATCGCGTCGTCGGTGCGCTCCCACACCCCGGCCACCCGCCCGTCGACGACGAGCACCGGTGAGATCCACCCGGCCGTGCGGCTGACCTCGGACTCCCGGCCCTCCGGGATCGCCCGCCGGCGGTGGCTGAGCGGTGCGATCACCCACGGGTCGAAGCCGGGCAGCAGGAACGGGCCGTCGCCGGGGTGGTCGCCCGCGGCCGGGACGGCGGCGAGCTCGTCGGCGTCCTCGGCCCGGACGACGAACCCCGCCTCGTCCTCGATCTCGACCGGCACCACCGGGGCGGCCTTGATCCACCGCTTCGCCGGTGCGGGCTGCTCACCCCACCACCGTGCGACGTCGGCCGCCGTCGCCGGGTCGTTGACGGCCAGGAACCGCAGCAGGACGGCCCGGTTCGCCTCGTCGGCCCCCCACCGGTCGAGCGGGCGGCCGAGCCAGCCGGCGGGGGAGACGAAGGTGCCGTCCGGGCCCGAGCAGAGCAGCCCGCGGGCGGCGGCCGGCTTGAGCAGCGCGCCCCAGCTGGTCGCCAGCGGCCCGGCCACCTCCGGTCGGCCGAGGTCCGTGCACACCCGCTCGACGAGTTCGGCGCGGGTGACCGGCTCCGCGTCGACTACCCGGCCGACCGCGGCCGTGATCGCGTGCAGGGTCTCGCCCGTGACGCCGTGCTCCCGCTCCCAGGAGGGCGGGAAGCGGCGCCGCGACTCGCGGTCCGTGAGCGCCGCCGACCACAGCCCGAGCTCGTCGGCGGGCAGCAGGTGCAGCGTCCCGCGCATCGCCCAGGTCCGGACCAGGGCGCGCCGGGACCACAGGGCCGCGTCGACACCGTTCGAGCTGCCGCGGACGGCCGCGATCGCCACGCTGCTCGACGCGACCTGTGCGTGGATGCCGGTCAGCCGGCGCGCGACCTCGACCGGATCCGGTTCGCCGCGGGTCAGCAGCTGACGCTCCGCCCGCCAGCGCGTGACCTGCCGCCAGGTGACCCGCAGGGCGGTCATGCCGGACTATGGGTCACGAAGATCGCGGTGCCGGGGAACAGCTCGCCCCGCAGCGGCGACCACTGGCCCCACACCCGGTCGAAGCCCGCGGGCCACTCCGGCTCGACGAGGTCGTCGAGCACCAGGCCCGCCGCGACCACGTCCCGCACCCGGTCGCCCAGCGTCCGGTGGTGCTCGACGTAGGTCGCCCGGCCCTCGCCGTCGACCTCCAGATAGGGGGTCCGGTCGAAGTACGACTGGGTGACGGTCAGCCCGCCGGGCCCCGGGTCGTCGGAGAACATCCAGCGCATGGGGTGGTTGACCGCGAACACCCAGCGGCCGCCCGGTCGCAGCACCCGGTGCACCTCGCGCATCACCTGCACCGGCTCGGCCACGAACGGCACCGCGCCGAAGGCCGAGCAGGCGAGGTCGAACGAGCCGTCGGCGAACGGCAGGTGCTCGGCGCCCGCCTGGACGAGCGGGACGTCGATCCCGGTCCGGGCGTTCAGGTCGGCGGCGGCCCGCAGCATCCCGCGGGACAGGTCCAGCGCGACGGGCTCGGCCCCCTGCGCCCGCAGCCAGCGCGAACACGGCGCCGAGCCGCACCCGACCTCCAGCACGCGACGCCCGGCGACCTCCCCGAGCAGCCCGGCCTCGGCCTCGTGCAGACCCTCGGGGCACCACACGAACTCGGCGTCGCCGATGTCCGGGCCGTGCTCGGCGAGGTAGTCCGCGGCGTCGGCGTCCCACCAGGCGCGGCTGGCCCGTTCGGACTCCGCGGCACCCACCGTCCGGCGGGCGATCCCGGCCGTCCCGAGCACCTCCTCGGCGCTCATCGCCGGTCCCGGCGCGGCGTCCGCGCGTTCATGATCGATCCACCCGACACGTGCAGCTCACGCGCCGGATCGTCCCAGTTCCGCACCGGGGACCCGCATTGCCCCGCTGATCGGGTGCCGCGTAGCATGACCAGTACCCGTGGTCAACGTGTGCGGGGCCGACTCGAGCTGGTGCACGAGTGGCTCGCGGCGCGCGCTCAACCGCGGGGAATCGACGATCGAAGGTGACTGTTACACGCACCATCCAGTCACGGCTACATCCACCGACCGGCCGCCCGTGACGCGGCCACTACCGAAGACATCCACCGGAGCACCCCACTACATGTCCACCGACACCACCGCCGCCCCGACCACGCCGCAGGTCGCCGTCAACGACATCGGGTCGGAGGAGGACTTCCTCGCCGCCATCGACCAGACGATCAAGTACTTCAACGATGGCGACATCGTCGAGGGCACCATCGTCAAGGTCGACCGTGACGAGGTCCTGCTCGACATCGGCTACAAGACCGAGGGCGTCATCCCCTCGCGGGAGCTGTCGATCAAGCACGACGTCGACCCCGCCGAGGTCGTCGAGGTCGGCGAGTTCGTCGAGGCCCTCGTCCTCCAGAAGGAGGACAAGGAGGGTCGCCTGATCCTCTCCAAGAAGCGCGCCCAGTACGAGCGCGCCTGGGGCACGATCGAGGCCCTGAAGGAGGCGGACGAGCCGGTCGAGGGCACCGTCATCGAGGTCGTCAAGGGCGGCCTGATCCTGGACATCGGGCTCCGCGGCTTCCTGCCGGCCTCGCTGGTCGAGATGCGCCGCGTGCGCGACCTGCAGCCCTACGTCGGCCGCAAGATCGAGGCCAAGATCATCGAGCTGGACAAGAACCGCAACAACGTGGTCCTGTCCCGCCGCGCCTGGCTGGAGCAGACCCAGTCCGAGGTCCGCAGCGAGTTCCTCAACCAGCTGGCCCGCGGCCAGGTGCGCAAGGGCGTCGTCTCCTCGGTGGTCAACTTCGGTGCGTTCGTCGACCTCGGCGGCGTCGACGGCCTCGTGCACGTCTCCGAGCTGTCCTGGAAGCACATCGACCACCCGTCCGAGGTCGTCGAGGTGGGCCAGGAGGTCACCGTCGAGGTCCTCGACGTCGACCTGGACCGCGAGCGGGTCTCGCTGTCGCTGAAGGCGACGCAGGAGGACCCGTGGCGCCTCTACGCCCGGACCCACGCGATCGGCCAGATCGTCCCGGGCAAGGTCACCAAGCTCGTCCCGTTCGGTGCGTTCGTGCGCGTCGAGGAGGGCATCGAGGGCCTGGTCCACATCTCCGAGCTGGCCGAGCGCCACGTGGAGATCCCGGAGCAGGTCGTCCAGGTGGGCGACGACGCGATGGTCAAGGTCATCGACATCGACCTCGACCGGCGCCGCATCTCGCTCTCGCTGAAGCAGGCCAACGAGGGCATGACGGTCGACACCGAGTTCGACCCCACCCGCTACGGCATGGCGGCGGAGTACGACGACCAGGGGAACTACATCTACCCCGAGGGCTTCGACGTCGACACCGGCGAGTGGAAGGAAGGCTACGACGAGGCCCGCGCGGCCTGGGAGAAGCAGTACGCCGAGGCGCACGAGCGCTACGAGCAGCACATGACGCAGATCCGCAAGGCCGCCGAGGCCGAGGAGGAGGCGAGTGCCGACACCGGCGCCGCCAACTACTCGTCCGGCGGCAGTGCCCCGCAGGAGGCGCAGAGCGGCGGCTCGCTGGCCAGCGACGAGCAGCTCGCGGCCCTGCGGGAGAAGCTCTCCGGCGGTGCGTGATCCCCGGCTGAGCGCCTGACGCCCGGCTGACGAACGGCCCCGGTCCTCGCGGACCGGGGCC
>NZ_JBEZDN010000237.1:0-3963 GCF_040648315.1 Pseudonocardia sp. NPDC049154 | reverse complement strand
TGGTTGTGGTCGTTCTGTACACGGACGCGGCCCGCCTACGCTTGCCCCGTGCGCCGACGCCCGCTGGCCCGCCAGTTCCTGGTCTGGCAGCTGCTCGGCGACGCGGGTACCGGCGGCCAGGAGTGCGGGCACCGACAGGGCGCGCCGGGTCGCGCGGTCGGCCAGCGACGGGCCGTCGACGAGCTGCGTGACGAGGAAGGGGCCGTCGCCGCACGTCCCGACGTCGTACAGCGCCGCGAGATTCGGGTGGTGCAGCCCGGCCACGGCGGCCCCCCCCGTGGTGGCGGGCCCCAGGAGCTCGACGACGACGGGCCGGCACAGGACGTCGTCCCACGCGCGGTAGAGGCGCCTGGCCCGCCCGGAGCCCAGGCGGGCGTCGAGCCGGTACCGCTCCGGCAGCCCCGCCGGCCGCTCCGGTCCCCCTGCCGGCAACACGACGTCGCTGGTCGTGGCCACGCGCGTACCCCCCGTCGGCAGCCGGCCACCCCGCGGTCGCGCGCATGGTGGCCGTGCCGGTCGCGGTCCCCGAGCGCCGTGCCGGATCCTGCCGACGGCGCCCCTGTCGGATCCCGCGTACCCCCGATGTCCCCCGGACTACCCCGCCCCGTGCCGCACCCACCCTTCCGCACCCCGCGGCGCGGGGGGAGGGCCGAAAGTCACGGCCGCGCGGCGTGACGGGACGTCCGACCCTGGTGGGGGCGCCCCGGGGCCGGGCACGATCACCCGGCTCGCCGGCCACCCCAGGAGGTCCCGATGCCGTCCGCACCGCACTCCGAGCCCGTCCCGGGCGGCCGGCCGGCGGGCCGCCACCGGCACACGACGCGCTGCTACTGGGACGCCCAGGTCTGCGGCTGGCACTGTCCGCCCGCCACCGCCGAGCCCGTGCCGCCGCCGGAGGTCGACGCCGTCCGGCCGGCCGAGCCCGCCGTCGCCCCGGTCTGAGGCCGGCGCGGCTGCGCGTCCACCGCGTCCGGTCCGTGCCGGTCGGTGCCGCCCGCGAACACCGCGAGGAGGAGGCCGTGGGGCTGTCGGTGGAGGTCCTGGAGACCGGTGAGCTGGGCGACCGCAGCTACATCGCCCACGACGGCGAGTTCGCGCTGGTCGTCGACCCCCAGCGCGACCTCGATCGCGTCGAGCACCGGCTCGACGGCCTCGGCGTGCGGATCGCCCTGGTCGCCGAGACCCACGTGCACAACGACTACGTGACCGGGGGCTTCGCGCTCGCCCGGCGGGCCGGCGTGCCGTACCTGGTGTCCGCCGGTGACGCGGTGGCCTTCGCCCGGGACCCGATCGCGGACGGCGACGAGCGCTGCGCGGGTGCGCTCCACCTGCGGGCGGTCGCGAGCCCGGGCCACACCGACGCCCACCTCGCCTACGTCGTCGACGCGGGCGGCCCGCCCGTCGCGTTCACCGGCGGATCGCTGCTGTACGGCAGCGTGGGCCGCACGGACCTGGTCGACCCGGCCCGGACCGAGGAGCTCTCCCGGGCGCAGTACCGGTCGGCGCACCACCTGGCGGACCTGCTCGCCGACGACACCCCCGTGCACCCCACCCACGGGTTCGGCAGCTTCTGCTCCGCGGGCCCGGCGACCGGCGGGGCGACGAGCACGGTCGGAGCCCAGCGCCGGTGCAACGACGCCCTCCTGGAACCGGACGAGGACGCGTTCGTCGCGCGGCTCCGCGCGGGCCTGACCCCCTATCCCCGCTACTACGCGCACATGGGGCCGCGGAACCGCGGCGGGCCGCCGGCCGCCGACCTCACCCCGCCCGAGCCGGTCGACGCGGCGGAGCTGCACCGCCGGATCGCCGCGGGGGAGTGGGTCGTCGACGTCCGCGACCGCGGCGAGTACGCCGCGGAGCACGTCGCGGGCACGATCGGGATCGCCCTCGACGGCGCGTTCTCCCCGTACCTCGGCTGGCTGGTCCCGTGGGGCACGCCGGTCACGCTCGTCGGCGCGACCGCCGGACAGGTCCGCGAGGCGCAGCGCCGGCTGGTGCGCATCGGGATCGACCGGCCCGCCGGCGTCGCGGTCGGACCGCCCCCCGACCTGGCCGGGCCCGCCGAGCTGCGCACCTTCCCGGTCGTGGGCTTCGCCGAGCTCGCCGCGGCGCTCGACCGCGGGGACGGAGCCGTCGTGCTCGACGTCCGCCGGGACGACGAGCGCGCGCAGGGCGCGATCCCGGGCTCGGCGCACCTGCCGCTGCACGACCTCCTCGACCGGCTCTCCGCGGTGCCCGACGGCGAGCTGTGGGTGCATTGCGCGAGCGGGTACCGGGCGGGCATCGCGGCGAGCCTGCTCGCCCGGGCCGGGCACCACGTCGTGCTGGTCGACGACGACTACTCGGTGGCCGTCGCCTCGGGACTGGCGACCGGATGACGCCCACGACCCCGGGGACGCGGGGCACCCGACCGCCCGGTCACGCAGTGTTTGCCAGGAAACCTAGCGACCGGCCAGGGTGCCGGGCCATGAGTGCGGACAACGAGGTCGCCCGTGCCGTCCGCGACCTCGTGCTGGCCGGGGACCGCTACCGCGGGGCGGTCGGCCGGTCCGCGGGCCTGGGCGCCAGCGGGGTCAGCACACTCGCGCTGCTCTTCCTTGAGGGCCCGGCCACCCCGGGGGCCATCGCCCGGCACCTCGGCATCACCACGGCGTCGGCCACCCAGCTGCTCGACCGGCTCGAGGCCGCGGGGCACGTCCGGCGCCGGCCCGACCCGGCGGACCGCCGCTCCTGCCTCGTCGAGCTCGAACCCGGCGGCCGGCGGTACGTCGCGGCGACCTACGACGACTTCGCCGAGCGAATCGGGCGGGTGGTGGCCGGGCGCTCGGGTGCGGAGATCGCCGCCGTCGCGGGGTTCCTGCACGCGGCCAGCAACATCCTGGCGGGCCCGGGTGCCGGCGCGGGGTGAGGACGCCGTGCGGACCCTGGCGGAGCGGGTGCGCGAGCTCGTCGTCGCCACCGACGAGTACCGGCGCACGATGGCGCAGGCGGCCGGGGTCGGCATCCACGAGGCCACGACCCTGGGCGAGCTGCTGCACCGCGGCCCGCTGCCGCCGTCGGCCATCGCCCGCCGCCTGGGCATCGCCTCGGCCAGCGTGACCTCGCTGCTCGACCGCCTGACGATCGCGGGCTTCGTCGAGCGGCAGCCCAACCCCGTGGACCGGCGCAGTGTGCTCGTGGTGCTCACCCCCGGCGGCCGCTCGACGATCAGGGCGATGTTCGACCTGTTCACCGACGACATCGAGCAGGCCGTCCGCACGGCGGAGCCCCGGTACGTCACCGAGTTCGGCCGGGCCCTGGGGCGGATGGCGCCGGCACTGCGGGCGCGCGCGGCCGACCGCGCCGCGCTCGAGGAGGAGCTCGCCCGCCGCACCCGGCCCCCGGACGAGACTGGGGGATAGCCGCAGGACCCGGACTTCTCGCGCACCGAAAATCTCCACCGGGAGTTGCGCCGTCCGGCGGTGGTCCGCGCGCGGGACGGGAGGGTGGGATCGGCCCACCCCAACGGCGAGACCCCCGGCGGTGATCCGTGCCCGACGTCCGTCCCGACGACCCCGGCGGCCAGCCCCGCGCCGCCCGCCCCGACGCAAGGCCCCTCCCGCCCGGTCCCGTGGACCGGGCGGACGACCTCCTCGACCGGCCGAGCCGCCGGCGGGCCTCGATGCCCGACGACCAGCGCATGCGGCTGCGCAGGGCCGCCCTGCTCGCCCCCGAGCGGTTCCCCGGTCCGGTCGGGGAGCTGCTCTGCCGCGAGCTGCTGATCTGGGAGGACTTCGGGCACCGGTTCGGCGCCCACACCCTGGTCTCGCGGCTCGTCGAGGAGATCCTCGAGCCCACGGTCCGGCCCGCCGTGCCGTCCGCGGCGTCCGTGCCGTCCGCGCCGTCCGCCGCGGAGCCCAGCGACGGCACCGCGGCCTGAGGCCGCGCAACGGACCGGGGCCGCGCACCCCAGCCTGCGCGGCC
>NZ_JBEZDN010000236.1:0-3994 GCF_040648315.1 Pseudonocardia sp. NPDC049154 | reverse complement strand
CCGGTCGCGGGGCGGGTGCGGCCGGCGCGGGCACGCCGCGCAGCACGTCGAGCCGGGCGCCCGCCAGCTCCGGCCCGGGATCCACGCCGAGCTCCTCGACCAACCGGTCGCGGGTGCGGTCGAGCACCGCGAGCGCGTCGGCCTGGCGGCCGGTCGCGTGCAGGGCCCGGGCCAGCGCGGCGGCGGCGCTCTCCCGCAACGGTTGGTCGGCGAGCAGGGCGGTCAACGGCTCCACGCTGCCGGCCGCCCGTCCGAGCAGCAGGTCCAGCCCGGCCGCGCGTTCGACGGCGGCCGCCCGCGCGCCGTCGAGCCGGTCGGCGGCGGGGCCGGCGAAGGGCAGCCGGCGGACGTCGGCCAGGGCCGGGCCGCGCCAGAGCGCGAGCGCCTGCCCGACCAGCTCGCGGGCGGTCTCCGGGTCGGCCTCGTGCTCGGCCTCGGCGATCCGCTGGGCGGCCCGGGCGCAGTCGACGTCCGCGGGCGGCAGGTCGAGCCGGTAGCCGCCGGGCACGGTCACGACCAGCTCGGGGCCGAGGGCGCGGCGCAGCCGGGAGACCAGCGCCTGCAGGGCGTTCGCCGAGGCCGGCTCGGTGCCCCACAGGTCGTCGACCAGCGTCTCGGCGGTCACGGTGCGGCCGGGTACGAGCGCGAGCCGGGCGAGCAGCCCGCGCAGGCGGAGACCGGCGGGTGCGACGTCCGCGCCGGACGCGGCCCACGCCGCCACCGGGCCCAGCACGCCGATCCGCATCGGCTCAGTCTGCCGGGCGGCGCCTCCGGACGCTAGCGATATATCGCCGACAGTCGGACGGTCAGCGGCGGAGCTCGTCGAGCAGGAAGGCCTCGGCCCGCGCCCCGGTGGCGAACATCGACAGGGACAGCGACTCGTCGATCCCGTGCCAGCGCGACGCGGGGTCGCCCACGCCGGTGACCAGCACGGCCGCGCCCGGGAAGGTGCGGGCGAACTCGGCGATGAACGGAATGCTGCCGCCGATGCCCATCTCGACGGTCGCGGTGCCGTAGGCCTCCGCGAAGGCGCGCTTGGCCGCGTCGTAGGCGCCGCCGTCGGCGTCGAGCGAGAAGGGCTCGGCCACGCCCGAGCCGTGCTCGACCGTGACCTGCGCGCCCCACGGCACGTGCGCCCGCAGGTGCTCGGCGAGCTTCTCCCGCGCGGCCAGGGCGTCCTCGCCGGGGGCGAGCCGCATGCTGACCATCGCGCGGGCGCGCGGGAGCAGCACGTTCGAGGCCTGCGCGACGGACGGCGCGTCGATCCCGAGGACGGCGATCGCGGGCTTGTGGTAGATCCGCTCGGCAAGCGTGCCGGTGCCGAGCAGCTCGGCGCCCTCCACCAGGCCGGCCTCGGCGCGCCACTCCGCCTCGGGGATGTCCAGGGCGGCGGCGTCCGTGCCCGTGTTCGCGTGCAGGCCGGGGACGGCGACCTCGCCCTTCTCGTCGTGCAGGCTCGCGAGGGCGTGGGTCAGCGCGGTGAGCGCGTCGCCGACCGGCCCGCCGAAGACGCCCGAGTGCAGCGGCCGCTCCAGCAGCGACACGTCGATCACGACGTCGACGAGGCCGCGCAGGCTCGTGGTGAGCGCCGGGACGTCGACGGCCGGGTTGGCGGCGTCGGCGATCACGATGACGTCCGCGACGAGCAGCTCGTGGTGCTCGCGCAGCAGCTGCGGGAGCGTGGGGGAGCCGGACTCCTCCTCGCCCTCGATGAACAGCGTGACGCCGACGGGCGGCTTCCCCTCGTACGCGCGCAGCACCGCGAGGTGGGTCATCACGCCGGCCTTGTCGTCCGCGGCGCCGCGGCCGTACAGCCGGCCGCCCCGCTCGGTGGGCTCGAAGGGCGGGCTGGTCCAGTGCTCGTCGCCGCCCGTCGGCTGGACGTCGTGGTGGGCGTAGAGCAGCACGGTCGGCTGCCCCTCGGGCGCCGGCCACTGCGCGACGACCGCGGGGGCGCCCCCGTCCACGCGCAGGATCTGGAGGTTCGCGGGGTTCAGGGCGCCGGCGAGCTCCGCGACGGCCGCGGCGCTCGCCTCGGTGTCGGCGGCGTGCGCCGGGTCGGCCCAGATGCTGGGAATGCGCACCAGCCGCTCGAGGTCGGAGCGGGCGCCGGGGATCACGGCCTCGACGGCCGCGGCGATCGAGTCACGGGTGTGAGCCACGGGCCCGACCCTACGCGGGTCCGCCGGTGGGGGCCTTAGGCTGCGCACATGTCCCGGTTCCTCGCGACGTTGCTGGAGTCCGCCGCCGACACCTCCCGCGGCATGACGACCGGCGAGCCCGCCGCCCCCGTCCGTCGACCGTGGAGCGAGGTGCACGGGACCGCCCTGGGGATCGCCGACGCCCTGCGCCGGCCCGACGGGGACACCCCCGCTCTGACCCACGGCGGTGCCGTCGGCGTGCTGGCGGGCGACCCCGCGTCGATCGCCCCGCTCGCGCAGGCGGTGTGGCTCACCGGCGGCAGCGTCACGATGCTGCACCAGCCGACCGCGCGCACCGACCTCATGCACTGGGCCGAGGACACGGTCGCGGTGCTGCGGATGATCGACGCCAGCACGGTCGTGCTCGGCCCGCCCTTCGACGGGCTGGCGCCGGTGCTCACCGAGCGCGGCATCCCGTTCCGGCTCATCGAGGCGCTGCAGGGCGACCCGGCCGCGGTCACACCGCACGCCGCGGCCGCGGCCGAGGACGACACCGCGCTGCTCCAGCTCACCAGCGGATCCACCGCGGAGCCGAAGGCCGTGCGGATCACGCACCGCAACCTGCACGCCAACATCACCGCGATGCGCCAGGCGGCCCGACTCGACGTCGAGCGGGACGTGATGATCTCGTGGCTGCCGCTCTTCCACGACATGGGCATGGTCGGGTTCCTGACGATCCCGATGGTCACCGCCCTGGAGCTGGTCACCGTCACGCCGCTGGACTTCCTGTCCCGGCCGCTGCTGTGGGCCGAGCTGATCTCGAAGTACGGCGGCACCGTCACGGCCGCACCGAACTTCGCCTACGCCGTGCTCGCCCGCCAGCTCGCGCGGGCCGACCAGGAGCTGGACCTGTCGTCGTTGCGCATCGCGCTCAACGGGGCCGAGCCGGTCGACCCCCTCGCCGTCGGGGCCTTCGTCGACGCCGGGGCCCGGTTCGGGCTGCGGCCCGAGTCGGTGCTGTGCGCCTACGGGATGGCGGAGACGGCGCTGGGGGTGGCGTTCGCGCCCGTCGAGACAGGGCTGGCGGTCGACGAGATCGACGCCGACGCCCTCGAGTCCGGCCGCCGGGCCGAGCCCGCCGGCGAGGGGCCGACCCGCGCGTTCCCGCTGCTCGGGCCGCCCCTGCCGGGGATCGAGGCGCGGGTCGTCGGGGAGTCCGGCGAGGTGCTCGGCACCCGCGGGGTCGGCGTGATCCAGCTGCGCGGCGAGTCCGTGACGCCCGGCTACCTGACGGTCGAGGGCCCGGTCGCGACGCAGGACGCGGAGGGCTGGTTCGACACCGGCGACGAGGGCTACCTCGTCGAGGACGGCCAGGTCGTCGTGTGCGGGCGGCGCAAGGACGTGATCATCATGGGCGGGCGCAACATCTACCCGACCGACATCGAGCGTGCCGCCGCGGAGGCCGACGGCGTGCGGGCGGGCAACGCCGTGGCCGTCCGGCTGTTCGCGGGGGAGGGGCAGCGGCGCGAGTCCTTCGCCGTGGCCGTCGAGGCCCGCAAGGCGGACGACGAGGCCGAGGCCGCGCTGATCCGCAAGGACGTCACCTCACGGGTGGTGTCCGCGGTGGGCGTGCGGCCGGCGCGGGTGGAGGTGCTCCCGCCCGGCAGCCTCCCCAAGACGCCCTCCGGCAAGCTGCGCCGGGCCGCCACCGCCGACCTCCTCGAGTCCCACCCCTGACCGGCGAACGGCGCCGTCGCGGACCACGAGTTTGGGGGATCGCCCCCCGCGGCGCCGGGGAGGGGGGGGGTTCCGGGTTGGGGCGGGTTGGGGGGGGTGGGGGGGCGCCCGCCGGC
>NZ_JBEZDN010000235.1:0-4190 GCF_040648315.1 Pseudonocardia sp. NPDC049154 | reverse complement strand
CGGCGCCCGACACGGTGCGGACCCGCACCGTGCCACGGGCCGGCGCGGCCCGGTCGGACGCGGCGGCCTCGTCGTACACCTCCACCGCGGGGTGGGTGGGCGCGGCGAGGGCGGCGCTGAACCCGGCGGGCCTGCCGACGGCGGGATCGTGGCGCCAGGTCCAGCTCCCGTCGGGCAGCCTGCGCACGGCCGCCAGCAGCGTCCGGCGCAGCTCCTCGCACCCACAACCGGGCGCGCTGGACCGGGCGACGGTGAGCAGGTCCGCGAAGGACGGGAAGCTCGTCCGTGCCGCGACGCCGGGGTCGGCGCCGGGTGTCCCGTCCAGGAGCACCAGCGCGCGGACCGGCCACGGGGTGTCTGCGGCCACCGCTTGCACGGTGCGGGCGCCGAGCCCGATGCCGACCATCAGGTCGGCCTCGGGGGCCAGCTCGCCGAGGACCGGGGCGAGCGTGCGGGCCAGCCCGGCGGGAGCGTAGGCACCGTCCGTCCGCCAGGCCGAGTGGCTGTGTCCGGGCAGGTCCACGGCGAGCGCGGGCAGGCCGGTGGCGAGCACCGCGGCGTTCCACGAGTGCGCGCTCTGGCCGGCGTCGTGCAGCAGCACCATCCGCGGCTCGGCGTCCCCCCAGCGCAGCGCGCTGACCTCGCCGTCCGGGGTGGGGACGGCCAGGCGCCGGACGGGCGGCAGGCAGTCGAACAGCCCGACCGCTCGGGCGTCCTCGCCCAGCAGCGCGAACTCGGACAGGGCGGCGAGCTCGTCGTCGGGGGAGATGACGGTCGTCATGTCAGATCCCCATCCGGTCGAGCAGCCGGTCGTGCGCGGCGGTGGGCCCGCCCAGCAGGTTCTGCGAGGCGCGGGCCCGCCGGAAGTACAGGTGCGCCGGGTGCTCCCAGGTGAACCCGATGCCGCCGTGGATCTGGATGGTCTCGGCGGTCACGAACTCGAGGGCCGCGGAGGCGGTCAGGTAGGCGGCCGCCGCTGCGGCCGCGGCGTCCGGGCGATCCTCGGCGACGGCCAGGGCGGCGCCCTCGGTGGCGGCGTCGGCCAGCTCCACGCGGGCGAGCATGTCCGCCAGCTTGTGCTTGATCGCCTGGAACGACCCGATCGGCCGGCCGAACTGCGTGCGCTGCTTTGCGTAGGCCACGGACATGTCGAGGCAGCGGCGCAGCGCTCCTACCTGCTCGGCGGCCAGTGCCAGCCCCAGCAGGTCGACGGTGCGACGCAGGGCCTCCGCGGCTCCGCCGACCGGGCCGACGGGCGTCGCGGGGGTGTCCTCCAGCCGCAGGACACCGAGCGGGCGGGTGCCGTCGAGGGTCTCCAGCTCACGGACGCTGAGCCCGACCGCGCCGCGCTCCACCGCGAACAGCCCGACCCCCTCCGCGGACCGGGCGGCGACCAGGACGAGGTCCGCGACCGAGAGGTGCGGCACGAAGGACTTCGTGCCGCTCAGCGTCCAGCCCGCCCCGCCGTGCGTCGCGGACGTCTCCACGGTGTCGGGATCCGGGACCCCGGAGGCCTCCGCGAGCGCGAGCGTGGCGATCGTGGTGCCGGCGCCGATCCCGGGCAGGTAGAGGGCGCAGGCCTCGTCGTCCCCCACGGCGAGCAGCGCCTGGGCGGCGACGACGGCCGAAGCGAGGAACGGGGAAGGCAGCAGCGCCGCGCCCTGCTCCTCGAGGACCACGCGCAGCTCCGGGAGACCGAAGCCGTCCCCGCCGAAGCGCTCCGGCAGGGCCAGGCGGGCCAGCCCGAGCTGCTCGGTCAGCTGGGCCCAGACGAGCGGGTCGTGGCCCCGTCGCTCCGGGTCGTCGACGATCTTGCGGACGGCCTCCTCACCGCTGTGGTCGGCGAGCAGGTCCCTCACCGCCGCGCGCAGGTCCGCGAGCTCCTCGGCCCCGGCCCGGGTCTCGGTCTCGGTGGTCATCGCGCGGCCTCCTTCGGCAGCCCGAGCACCCGCTCGGCCAGGATGTTCTTCATGATCTCCTCGGTGCCGCCGAGGATCCGCAGCGCCGGGGCGCTGAGCAGCAGCTCCGACCAGGCGAAGGTGCCCCACTCGCCGGTGTCGGCAATGATGCGCGGGCCCAGCACGTCGGCGGCGAAGCGGGAGCCGTCGATGAGGTTGCGGGCGAAGGCGAGCTTCGAGATCGAGCCCTCGGGACCGGGCGCGGCACCGGCCCGCAGCAGCCGGGCGGCCCGCTCGTTGAGGGACCGGGCCGCCCGCAGCGCGGCCAGGAGCGCGGCGAGGTCGCGGCGCAGGGCCCCGTCGGACTCCCGGCCGACCGCGCGCAGCATCGCGGTGAGCCGCTCGGGGGTCAGGGCGGCGGCCGGACCGCCCCTCTCCCCGCCGACGGTGACGCGCTCGTTCATCAGCGTCGTCAGCGCGACCTTCCAGCCCTCGTTCACCTCGCCGAGGCGCCGGCTGTCGGGGATCCGGACGTCGGTGAGGAAGACCTCGTTGAACTCGGCGCCGCCGGTCATCTGGCGCAGCGGGCGGACCTCCACGCCGGGGGTGTCGAGATCGAGGAGGAAGGCGGTGATGCCGCGGTGCTTGGGCGCGTCCGGGTCCGTGCGGCACAGCAGCTCGCCGACCTGCGCGTGCTGGGCGATCGACGTCCAGACCTTCTGCCCGTTGACCACCCAGCCGTCCCCGTCGCGCACCGCGCGGGTGGTGACCCCCGCGAGGTCGGAGCCCGCCGCGGGCTCGCTGAACAGCTGGCAGGCGATCACCTCGCCGGAGTACATGCGGCGCAGGTAGTGCTCGCGGAGCTCGGGCGTGCCGTGGGTCAGGATCGTCGGCCCGATCATCCCCAGCCCGATCACGTCGAGCACCCCGGTGTCAGGGACGTCGTACTCGGACTCGAGCGCGTCGTAGGCCAGCGCGTGCACCTGACCGAGCCCCCGGCCGCCGTACTCCTCGGGGCCGGTCAGCCAGCCGAAGCCGTTCTCGTACCTGGTGCGCTGCCAGGCCCTCGCCGCCTCGACGGCGGCGGCCGCCTCCTCGGCCGGCGCGGTGCTGAAGTAGCCGACTCGATCGTCGCCCACCCCCCACCGGAACCGTTCCTCCGCCTCCGTCCGTCGCGCGTGCGCGTCCAGGAAGTCCCGCGCCTCGCGCGTGAAGTCGGCGAGCTCGACCGCCATGGCGATCCTCCGTCCTGCGTCACGACATCGTGAGTGCTAGTCGCAATATGATACAGTATTTCATCTTCTGCGTGGAAGCGTGCGGCGGAGGGGCAAAGAGTCCTTTCCGGCTGATGATCTATCGGATACCGTGCCTTGCGGGAGCCCGCCGGCGCGACGTCCCGCCGGCCTGAGCACGACGGGAGCGGTATGACCGACGAGCCGGTGACCTACTCCGAGTCCGCGGGAGTGGCCACGCTGGTGCTGAACCGACCGGCGGCGCGCAACGCGATCGACACCTCGCTGTCCCTCGCGCTGCACGCCTGCCTGGACCGGGCGGAGGCCGCCGATTCGGTGCGCGTGATCGTCCTCACCGGGGCCGATCCGGCCTTCTGCGCCGGCCTGGACCTCAAGGAGTTCACCCGCACCGGCCGCCCGCCCGAGGGGGCGACCGCGGCCATCGTGCGGCTCGGTGAGCTCGGCAAGCCGACGATCGGGGCGGTGAACGGCCCGGTGGCCACCGGCGGGCTGGAGCTCGCGCTGGCGCTGGACCTGCTGATCGCGTCCGACCGGGCGCGGTTCGCCGACACGCACGCCTCGGTCGGCATCCTGCCCGGCGGTGGCATGTCGGCCCGGCTGCCCCGTGCGGTAGGGCGCCGGATGGCGCTGGACATGTCCTTCACCGGCCGGGTGCTCTCCGCCGAGGAGGCCCTGACCCACGGGCTGGTCTCCCGGGTGGTGCCGCACGCCGAGCTCGGCGCGGCGGTCCAGGCCGTGGCGGAGACGATCGCCGGCCACGATCCCGTCGTCGTGCGCGGGCTGCGCTCGCTCTACCGGCACTCGGCGGAGCTGCCGCTGCCCGCCGCGCTCGCCCACGAGCACGCCGAGCGCGACCGCAGGCGGGCCGAGGGGCGCCAGCTCGTGCCGGACTCGCCGATCGCGGGTCGGCCGGGCTGAGCGCCGGCGTGGGCCCCGGGAGACCGGCTCACTGGTGCACCTTCCTTGTGTCCGGGCCGGCTGGGATGGTTCGGACGCACCACTGGTGGCCACCGGGTGATCGCCCTGCTCGCTCGACCGT
>NZ_JBEZDN010000234.1:0-4375 GCF_040648315.1 Pseudonocardia sp. NPDC049154 | reverse complement strand
ACCGGACGGGGCCCGGCAGCAGACCAAACATGAACTGGCACAAAAACCACCAGAACACTTAGCTCGACACACTGTTGAGTTCTCAAAAGACACCCGCACACCACCAGGACCCTTGCGGGATCCGTCCGGGGCGTTGTCGCTTCTGTCCGAGAGCCTACCAGACTCGATCGAGTCCGAGGCAACTCTCTTATGTTAGGTCGTCCGAACTGCTGGGGCAACCCCCAACTTCCGCCCGACGCGCCCCTGCCACGCTACCCGAAGGTATCGCTTCCGCGGAGGCTGCCACCCTCTGGCGAGCCCGACCCGGCCCGGAGAACCGGCCCGATCCGTCTTTCCGCTCGCCGCGGCGACGAAGAGAAAGTTACACCAGGGCTACCGGGGGTGGTCAAATCGGCCCCCCATTTGTGGGTTGACCTGCGAAAACGCCCGATGGCGCCCGGAACGGCCCCGGACGCCCCCGCGACGAACGGTCACTCCGTCGACGGGATGTCCCGGGGCCGTTCACCTGCGCCGATCCCCGACGCCCCGGCCGGCTCGCGCCCGGCGAACGGGCCCTCCGGGTGTCGTTCGTCGTGCGACGCGTCGTACGCACGATCGTCGAAGTTTTTCTCGGACGCGCCCGACGGCCCCCCACCACGGGCCAAGCGGCGCAACATCTCGTTGTAGGCCTTGAGGTCCGCATCGCCGTCCGCGTCCGCCCGGCGATCATCGCGCCGGGCCGACCGCTCGTCGTGGCGGGACCACTGGATGAGCAGCGCGACGATCACCAGGAGAAGCGGGACCTCCCCCGATGCCCAGGCGAGGCCGCCCCCGAGCTTCTGGTCCACGAGCGGATCGGTGACCCACGGCAGCGCCAGGGACCGGTAGAACTGCTCGCCGATCACCGTGTCCGCACCCATCAACGCCACGCCGAAGAAGGCGTGGAACGGCACGGAGATGAACACGACCGCCAGCCGGACGACGGGCGGCAGACGTCGCGGTGACGGGTCGACGCCGATCACGGGCCAGAAGAAGATCAGCCCGGCCAGCAGGAAGTGCAGGTTCATCGCGACGTGCGCCCAGTGCTCGTTGAGCGCCGACCCGAACAGGTTCGAGAAGTACAGCGCGTAGTACGAGCCGACGAACACCGGCAGGGAGAACAGGGGGTGCGTCACGAACCTGGCGACCGGCGAGTGCACGGCGGCGAGCAACCACTCCCGCGGCCCCGGCGGATTGCCTCGTCCGGCGACCGGGAGCGCACGCAACATCAGCGTGACCGGAGCCCCCAGCACGAGCAGGATCGGCGTGAGCATCGACAGCATCATGTGCGTGCCCATGTGCACGCTGAACATCGCCGGCGAGTACTTCCCGAGGCCCGAGCTCGTCGCGATCAGCAGCACCGCGCAACCACAGAGCCACGCCGCCGTCCGCCCGGGCTTCCAGGCGTCACCCCGGGCCCGCAGCCGTCGGACACCCAGCAGGTAGAGCACGGCCATGAGCACCGCGGCAGTACCGAAGATCAGGTCGAACCGCCAGTCGAAGGCGAGGCGGGCCAGGGTCGGCGGACCGTCGAGGTCGTACCCGAGCACCACCTCCGTCCGCGAGGGCGGAGCCGCGTCCGAGGCGGGCGGCGCGCTGCGTCCCAACGCCACGGCGAGCCCGACGGTGGCGAGCATCAGCAGTACCTCGACCCCACCGAGCCGCAGGAGCGCCCCGCGTTCGCCCCGCCCGGCGGCGTCGACGGTGTGCCTGCGATGCAGGTAGCCGAGCCCCCCCAGCACCAGCAGGGCCAGGGTCTTGCCCAGCAGCAGCGCTCCGTACGTCGAACCGATCAGGTCGGCGGGCGACACGCGGACCAGGGCGTTGAGCACCCCCGTGGCCGCCAGCACCACCCAGCACCAGAACGCGACCCGCGAGAATCGGCGCACCGCGACGCCGAGCGTCACGCTGTCGCCGTCCGCCCTGGCGGCGGCGAGCGACAGCACGGCCACCAGCCCCCCGACCCACAGCGACGCGGCCAGGATGTGCAGCACGAGACTGTTCGTCGCGACGTCGTGCGAGCCGCCCGCCGCGGAGTGCCCGGTGAGGGCGACCGGCAGCGGGCCCAGCAGGGCGAGCCCGAACGTCACCACCGTCCATCCCCAGGACAGCACCAGCCGGCAGGCGACCAGCAGCAGCAGCGCGACGATCGCGGTCAACAGCCACGCCATCGCGTCCGCGAGCTTGGGGATGACCGAGATCAGGAGCCCCGGGTCGAGCACGTCGACCACCGGTCTGCCCAACGCATCGGCCGCGCTCAGCGGCACCAGCAGCAGGGCCGAGACGGCCCACCCCGCGGCGGCGTACGAGGCCGCCCGCACCCCGCGGTACCCCGCGACGTCCAGATAGCCGCTCCGTTGCGGCGCCACGAAGAACGCCGCGAGGAGCAGGAAACCGATCGCGAGCACGGCGCACACCTCGGCGGCCGCGCGGACCGCGGGCAGCCCGATCGTGGTCAGCGTGCCCGGGTCGGGCAGCCCCAGGTTCTCGACGGGCCGGGATCCGGTGAGGGCCGTGAGCCCAGCCGCGACGAGGACCGCCACGGCGATGCCGAGCGCCAGTAGGCCGCCGACGCCCGAGGGTGGCCGGCGGGCCGACGTCGTCGGGGTGGGGTCGGCGGTCGTCTGCGCCATGCGTCCAGGCTATGCCCGCGTCACGACGGTTTCCGTCGTACCCCGCTGCCAGACTCCCCCTCGTGACGGACATCCCCGGACTGACCGAGTGGGTCGGCACCGCCCTGCCCACCACGGGCCGGACGGTGTCGATCACCCCGTGCGATCCCGGCGCGGTGACGGTCGCCGACGTACGCGCCTCGCCCGGGGCGCTCCTGCTCGGCGACGCCGCGGCGGACTGCGTGGTGCTCGACCGGGTCCTGCCCGCGCTCGACCGGCCCGACGCATTGCTGGCCGAGGTCCGCCGCGTCTTGCGGCCCGCGGGCAGCGTGGTCGTCGTCGTCCCGGCGCCGGGGCGGTCGCTCGGCGAGCTGCGGCGCGGCGTGCGGCGCGGGTTGCTCGGTGCGGGCTGGGCGTGCCCGACCGCTGTCGACCATCCGGGCTGGCTGCTCGCGGCGGCCGACTTCGCCGTCCTCGGCGACGTGCGGGCGGTGTTCCGCGGCCCGGCCGAGCTGGCGCCCCTCGTCGCCGCCGGCGCATGGCCGGAACCGGACGGGGCCCGCAGGCAGGCCGTGGAGCGGCGCGTCGCGCGGCTGGCGGCCTCCGGAGGGACCGTGCCGGTCGGGTTCCGACGCCTGATCGGCCGTCGCTAGCGCAGGTCGGCCGCCGCTCCCACGACCCGGACGCCCTGCGCCTGCGCCTCACCCGCGTCGACGACGTCAGCCACGATGCAGGTGATGTTGTCCGGGCCACCGCCCTCGTTGGCCAACGTGATCAGCTGCTCGACGACGACCTCGGGTCCGGTCGGCGCGGCCATGAGGTCCTCGATCGCCTTGTCCGGCAGCACCGCCGTCACCCCGTCCGAGCAGAGGAGGTAGCGGTCCCCCGGCTCGGGCTCGAGGAACTCCAGGTCCGCCTCGACCGGGTGCTCGGTGCTCAGCGCACGCATGAGGACGGAGCGCCGCGGGTGGACGAGCGCCTCCTCCGGCGTGATCTGGCCCTCGTCGACCAGCTGCTGGACCATCGTGTGGTCGTGGGTGAGCTGGCGCAGCTCGCCGCCTCGGCAGCGGTAGATGCGCGAGTCCCCCACGTGTGCGAGCCCGAGCCGGGAGCCGTCGAAGACCAGCGCGACGACCGTCGTGCCCATCCCCTGCGTGTCCGGCTCCTTGCGGGCGTGCTCGGCCAGCCGCTCCGACGCCTCGTCGACCGCCCGGGCGAGCTCGCCGAGCAGGTCCACGTCGGAGAGATCCTCGGGCAGGCGCTCGTCCAGCTCCAGCATCGCCGCCACCGTGAGCGCACTCGCGAGCTCACCGTGCGCGTGGCCGCCCATGCCGTCGGCGACGACGAGCAGGCGGTCCCCGGCCGCGCCGGAGTCCTCGTTCGCGGTGCGCCGGCGGCCGACGTCCGAGCCGATCGCGGAGCGCAGTCCCAGTGCCATGTGCCCAGTATGGATCTCGCACCCTCGACGCGTGAGGGCGGACACCGTGAAACGGACGGGTGACGTCGGGGAACGGGACGGATCGGCCGCCCGCGTCGCTCGGTCGCGCGGCGTCGGAGCCCCCGCCGACACCCGAGCCGTTACTCTCGTCGGCGGCGGCCTCCGGGCCCCACGCCCTCGTAGCTCAGCTGGACAGAGCAAGAGCCTTCTAATCTCTGGGTCGCAGGTTCGAATCCTGCCGGGGGCACGCAGGTCAGAGCGTTGCAGGCTCCGAGCCAGCGGCCGGCGCGGAGCTAGTCGTGGAGCC
>NZ_JBEZDN010000233.1:0-4411 GCF_040648315.1 Pseudonocardia sp. NPDC049154 | reverse complement strand
GGGCGGCCGTCGACGGCGGGGCGCTCGACCTCGAGCACCCCGGCGACCTCGCCCTCGACGAGCAGCGGCACCGCGGCGCTGGTGTGTGCGCACTCCCGCGGGTCGCCGTCGGCGGCGAGCCGGGCGAGGTCGCCGTCGGGACGGCGGGCGTACACCACGCAGCGTGCGGCGCCGAGCTCCGCACGCAGCGCACGTGCGACCAGCGTCAACTCCGCGGTCACGTCCTGTTGCGGCGGCTCGGGGCGGACCGTTGTAGGACTCGCCATGGCTCCCCCTCGACGTCGTTGGTTCGGCAGGGCCCTGCGACTACCGTCACAATCTGCCTCCCTAACAGTCGTTAGGCAAGAGTCGGCGCGCGACGAGACACGGAAGGACGCCCACATGGATGTCGGTGTGCTGCTGGTGTTCCAGAACTGGCACGAGAACCTGTCCGACGGCGAGATGTTCCGGCAGGAGGCCGAGCTCGGCGTCCTGGCCGAGGAGTACGGATTCGACTCCGTCTGGGCCGCCGAGCACCACTTCGACGACTACTCGATGTGCCCGGACAACCTGCAGCTGATGACCTACCTGGCCGGGAAGACCTCGCGGATCAAGCTGGGTACCGGCGCGGTGATCCTGCCGTGGAACGACCCGCTGCGGGTCGTCGAGAAGGCGATCATGCTCGACCACCTGTCCGGCGGGCGGGTGTTGCTCGGGATGGGTCGCGGCCTGGCGAAGATGGAGTACGAGCAGTTCGGCGTGGACATGAACGAGTCCCGACAGCGCTTCGACGAGGCCGCCCCGGTCATCGTCGCGGGCCTGCAGAACGGGTACGTCGAGAACGACGGTCCCTTCTACCCGCAGCCGCGGGCGGTCGTGCGCCCCGGCCCCGCCCCGGAGTACGACTGGACCGGCCGGATCTACGGCGTCGCGATGTCGCCGGACTCGGTGCCCGCCGTCGCCAAGGTCGGCGCCCGGATGATGACCTTCATGCAGTACCCGGCGGAGGTCCACGCCGAGTCGATCAACCGCTACCGCGACATCTACCGCGAGGAGCACGGCACCGAGCCGCTGCCGGTGCACACGCAGGACTTCGTGTACTGCCACGAGGACCCGGAGGAGGCGGAGAAGACCGCCCGCGAGTACCTGTCCCGCTACTTCCTGTCCGTCGTCAAGCACTACGACTTCGCCGGCAAGCACTGGCGCGAGACGAAGGGCTACGAGGCCTACCAGGTCGGTGCGGACATGATCCGCGAGGCCGGCATGGAGGCCGCGGCCGCGGGCTACGCGGACACGCAGGTGTGGGGCACGCCCGAGCAGTGCATCGAGAAGTACAGGCACCGCCTCGAGGTGCTCGGCCCGCACCACCCGTCGATCGCGCCGTCGTTCGCCGGTCTGCCCTTCGAGAAGGTCCGGGCCTCGCTGAAGCTGTTCGGCGAGAAGGTCGTCCCCGAGCTGAAGAAGCTCGGCGTCGCGGCTCCGGCCGGGGTGTGACGTGGGCGCGCTCGAGGAGGAGAACAAGAAGGTCGTCACCGAGTTCATGGAGGTCTTCTCCTCCGGTGACGTGAACGGGATCCTGGGCTCGCTCACGGACGACGCCACCTGGTGGGTCGCCGGGAACATCCCCGGCATCTCCGGGACCAAGGACAAGGCGGGCTTCGGCGAGATGCTCGGCGGGATCGCCGAGGGCACGAAGACCGGCGCGATCACGCTGACCCCGCTGGCGTTCACCGCCGAGGGCGAGCGGGTCGCGGTGGAGACCGAGTCCTACGCGGAGCTGAAGAACGGGCGGGTCTACAACAACCTGTACCACTTCGTCTTCACCGTCCGGGACGGCAAGATCAGCTCGGTGAAGGAGTTCCTGGACACCGAGCACACCACCGCGGTCTTCGTCGCCCCCTGATCCACCCTGTGAGTGGCAATAGTCGCTATGGCGACTATTGCCACTCACGACTATGTGGGGACGTTGACCGACTCCCGGAGGGCACGCTTGTCGAGCTTGCCGACGCTGGTTCTCGGGAGGCTCTCGACGACCTCGATGCGCTCGGGCAGCCACCAGCGCGGCACCCGCTCCCCCAGCCGCGCCGTGAGCTCCTCCCCGGTCGCGGCCGAGCCGGTGTTCAGCACCACGAGCGCCAGCGGCCGCTCCTGCCAGCGCGGGTGCGGCACGGCGACCACGGCGGCCTCCGCCACCTCCGGGTCGGCCAGCAGCGCCTGCTCCAGGGCCAGCGAGCTGATCCACTCGCCGCCGCTCTTGATCAGGTCCTTGGCGCGGTCGACGATCCGCATCCAGCCGTCCGGATCGATGACGGCGACGTCGCCGGTCATCAGCCAGCCGTCGTCGAACCGCTCGGGGGCCTCGCCGAGGTAGTACCCGGTGGCCACCCACGGCCCCTTGACCTGCAGCTCCCCCGCGGACTCGCCGTCCCACGGGAGCTCGTGGCCGGCGTCGTCGACGATCCGCCACTGCAGGCCGGGCAGCAGCCGCCCCTGGCTCTGCGTGCGGCGGCGGTGCTCCTCGCGGTCGGCGATCGGCCGGGGCGGCCGGGTGAAGCTGGCCATCGGGGACAGCTCGGTCATGCCCCAGCCCTGGTAGACGGGGATGCCCAGCTCCTCCTCGAGATCGCGGATGAGGGCGAGGCTCGGGGTGGAGCCGCCGAGCACGAGGGCCCGCAGGCTGCGCAGGTCGCCGCCGTGCTCGCGGACGTGCCGGAGGATGTCGACGGCGACCGTCGGCACCATCCCGACGTAGGTCACCTGCTCGCGCTCGATGATCCGGGCGATCTCCGCGGGCGTCGGGTGCGGCCCGGGCAGCACCTGGGTGGCGCCGGTCATCGTGGCCGCGAACGGGACGCCCCAGGCGTTGGCGTGGAACATCGGGACGACGTGCAGCACGGTGTCCGCGGCGGAGATCGCGTGTCCGTCTGCGAGGCAGGCGGCGAAGGTGTGCAGGTACAGGCCGCGGTGGCTGTACCCGACGCCCTTCGGCCGGCCGGTGGTGCCGGAGGTGTAGCAGAGCACGGCGAGGTCGTCCTCGCGCACACCGGGCTCGCCGTCGTAGGCCGGGCCGTCGACCAGCAGAGCCTCGTAGGCGTCGCCGGTGTCGAGCACGCCCAGCTCGGGCTGGACGCCGTCGAGCAGGTGCTGCAGCTCGGCGTCGGCCACGATCAGCCGGTCGTCGGCGTGCCCGGCGATGTAGGCGATCTCCTCCGCGGACAGCCGCAGGTTGAGCGTGTGCAGAACCGCCCCGACCTGCGGGACCGCCGCGTACAGCTCGAGGTGTCGGTGGTGGTTCCAGGCCAGGCTGGCCACCCGGTCCCCCGGCCGCACCCCGAGCCGGCGCAGCGCCCCCGCGAGCCGGTGGACCCGGTCGGCGTAGGCGGCGTAGTCGTAGCGCAGGACCTCCTCGCCGTGCGCGTACGCCACGATCTCGCGGTCGGGATGGTGCCGGCGCGCCCGGCGCAGGAAATCGGTGATCAGCAGCTCGCCGGGGCGCGTCGTCATGGCGTCAGGGTCGTCGGGCGGGCGGGGGCTGTCACCCGCCCGGGGCCCGGCGGCTTGTGGGCTCCTTCAACGCCCGCGCCACCCGTCGGGGGACGTCATCCCCGGCGCGGGCGGTAGTGGCCCGGCACCATCCGCGTGGACACGCCGAAGCGGTTCCAGGCGTTGATCGCGGTGATCGCCGCGACGAGCTGGGCCAGCTCGGTGTCGTCGAACTGTGCGGCGGCCCGCTCCCAGACGTCGTCGGGCACGAAGCCGTCCGTGAGCACGGTGATCGCGTCGGTCAGCGCGAGGGCCGCGATCTCGCGCGGCGAGTAGAAGTGCGCCGACTCCTCCCAGGCCGCGAGCTGCACGACCCGCTCGACGGACTCGCCCTGTGCCAGCGCGTCCTTCGTGTGCATGTCCAGGCAGAAGGCGCAGTGGTTGAGCTGCGAGGCGCGGATCCTGACGAGCTCGACGAGGGCGGGCTCGAGGCCCGCGCCGGCGGCGGCGGCGAACCGGGCCATGGCCTTGTAGACGTCCGGGACGAGCTCGGCGAGCGCGAGCCGCGGGGCGTGCTCGGGGTTGCGGGTGGGGGCGGGGGTCTCCTCGGTGATGGTCACGTGCCCGACGGTAGGCCCCGGTTGGCGCACGGATGTGGTCCACTTCCAGCATGGTTTCGCGGGCCACTTCGGACCTCCATCTCGACCTCGCGCCGGGCCGCGGGGTCCGGTCCGCGCTGATGGAGGCCCTGCGCGAGGCGGTGCGCAGCGGGCGGCTGGCCCCGGGCTCGCGGCTGCCCTCTTCCCGGTCGCTCGCGGCCGACCTCGGGCTGGCGCGCAACACGGTCGCGGACGCGTACGCGGAGCTGGTCGCCGAGGGCTGGCTGACGGCCCGGCAGGGCTCGGGCACCCGGGTGGCGCCGCGTGCCGTCCCCGGCGACCGGCCCGTC
>NZ_JBEZDN010000232.1:0-4528 GCF_040648315.1 Pseudonocardia sp. NPDC049154 | reverse complement strand
CTGCTGCCCGACGCCCCGGTCGTCGTCGCCGGGGCGACAGTCGGCGGCCGGGCCCGCGCGCTGGCGCGCGACGGGTTCCTGCTCCTGACCGGCGCCCGGGTCGACCACGCCGCGGCCACGCGGGCCGCCGCGGCCGCGCCCGGCCCGGTCCGGGTCCTCGCCCTGCCCGAGATCGACCCCGGGGGCACCTTCACGGCGACCCTCGCGGCCCGGCCCGACGAGGTGTGGGTCGTCCGCCCGGACGCCCACGTCGCCGCCGTCCTGGCCGGCCCGACCACCGAAGAGATCACCGCGGCGCTGCACCGCGCGGCGGCGCACCCCGTCACCCGGGAGGAGAGCCACGATGGCGTTCTACAGGCGAGTCGGTGACGTCCCGCCCAAGCGGCACACTCAGCACCGGACCGCGGACGGCGGCCTGCACTACGAGGAGCTGATGGGGGAGGAGGGCTTCTCCTCGGACTCCTCGCTGCTCTACCACACGGGCGTGCCCTCGGCGATCGTCGACGCCACACCGTGGGAGCTGCCGGACCAGAGCACCCGGGAGAACCGGCCGCTGGTCCCGCGGCACCTGGAGCTGCACCGGCTGACCAGCCAGGACTGGAAGGCCGTGGACCCGGTGACCGGACGGCGGCTGGTGCTGGGCAACGCCGACGTGCGGATCTCCTACGTGGTGGCGGGGGAGACCTCGCCGCTGTACCGCAACGCCGTGGGCGACGAGTGCGTCTACGTCGAGTCCGGCACCGCGACCGTCGAGACGGTGTTCGGGGTGCTCGAGGCAGGTCAGGGCGACTACGTGCTGATCCCGCGCTCGACGACGCACCGCTGGATCCCGACGGGCTCGGACCCGCTGCGGCTCTACGCGATCGAGGCCAACTCCCACATCGCCCCGCCGAAGCGGTACCTGTCGCGCTTCGGGCAGCTGCTCGAGCACGCTCCGTACTGCGAGCGGGACCTGCACGGGCCCGCGGAGCCGTACGTGGTGGAAGGGACCGACGTGGAGGTGCTGGTCAAGCACCGCGGCTCACGAGGGATCACCGGGACCCGGTACGTGTACCCGACGCACCCGTTCGACGTGGTGGGCTGGGACGGCTGCCTGTACCCGTACACGTTCGACATCGCCGACTTCGAGCCGATCACCGGCCGGGTGCACCAGCCCCCGCCCGTGCACCAGGTCTTCGAGGGCGACAACTTCGTGATCTGCAACTTCGTGCCGCGCAAGGTGGACTACCACCCGCTGTCGATCCCGGTGCCGTACTACCACTCCAACGTGGACTCGGACGAGATCATGTTCTACTGCGGCGGGAACTACGAGGCGCGCAAGGGATCCGGGATCGGGCAGGGCTCGATCAGCCTGCACCCGGGCGGGCACTCCCACGGCCCGCAGCCGGGCGCGGTCGAGCGGTCGATCGGGGCCGAGTTCTTCGACGAGCTGGCGGTCATGGTGGACACGTTCCGGCCCATGGAGCTGGGCGAGGGCGGTATCGCCGCCGAGGACGACCGCTACGCCTGGACCTGGTCGGGCCGGGGTCCGGGGTCGTGACGGGCGGGGTCCCCGGCGTCCCGGCCCTGGTCGCCGGGCTGTGCGACGACGCCGCGGTCTTCCCGCCCGGCCTCGCCCCGCTGCCCGACGCGGTGCGGGCGTACCGGGACCGGCAGGACCGCTGGTACGCCGGGCTCGTCGGGCCGCTGGTGCTGGCCGCGGCGGCGGTGCCGCAGCTGGGGCCGCTGCTCCCGCCGGGTGCGCGGTTGCCGCTGTCGGTGACGCTGCCGGGCGGGCCGGCGGGCCTGCCCGCCGTGCGTGCGGAGGTCGCGGCGCTGCCGGTGGAGCTGCGGTCGGTCGAGGTGGCGGTGCCCGAGGGCATGGCCACCGCCGAGTTCCTCGACCTGCTGGGGGAGGGGCCGGCGGGTGACCTCGACGTCTACGTCGAGCTGCCCCGCGACCTGCGCCGGGTCGCGATCCTGGAGGCGCTGGCCGCGTCGGGCCGGTACCGGGCCAAGTTCCGCACCGGCGGGGTCCGTGCCGACCTGCACCCGGACGAGGCCGAGCTGGCCGCGGGGGTCGCCGCCGTCGTCGGGGCGGGGGTGCCGTTCAAGGCGACCGCCGGGCTGCACCACGCGGTGCGCAACACCGACCCGGGGACCGGGTTCGAGCAGCACGGTTTCCTCAACCTGCTGCTCGCCACGGACGCGCTCGTCCGGGGCGGCACGGAGCACGAGGCGCGCGCCCTGCTCGCCGAGCGCGACGGAGCGACCGTCGCCGGGCTGGTCCGCGCCGTCGAGCCGGGGGTGCGGGCGGCGTTCACGTCGTTCGGCACCTGCAGCATCACCGAACCGCGCGACGAGCTCGTCGCGCTGGGCGTCCTGACCGCACCGGTCCCGGAAGGAATCCACTGATGAGCGTCGTCGAGGTCCCGGCAGGCTCGCCGTTCGGGCCGGGGAACCTGCCCTACGGGATCTTCTCGGTCGCCGGCGGTGACCCGAGGGTCGGCGTGCGGCTGGGCGACACCGTGATCGACCTGTCCGTGCTGCTCGACGATCCCCTGTTCGCCGCGGCGTCGCTGAACCCGTTCCTGGCCCAGGGGCCGGCCCGGTGGGGGGAGGTCCGCGAGCGGGTCACCGCGCTCGTCGGCGGGGACGTGCCCGATGCGGCCCTGCACCCGGTCCGGGACGTGGCCCTGCACCTGCCGTTCGAGGTCGCCGACTACGTGGACTTCTACGCCTCGGAGCACCACGCGTCGAACCTCGGCCGGTTGTTCCGCCCGGACGCCGAGCCGCTGCTGCCCAACTGGAAGCACCTGCCGGTGGCCTACCACGGCCGCGCCGGGACCGTGGTGGTCTCGGGCACGGACGTCGTCCGGCCGTCCGGGCAGCGCAAGGCGCCGGACGAGGCGGCGCCCACGTACGGGCCGTCGCGGCGGCTGGACATCGAGGCCGAGCTGGGGTTCATCGTCGGCGTCGGCTCGCCGCTGGGCGGGCGGATCGGGGTCGACGAGTTCGCCGGCCACGTCTTCGGCGCGGTGCTGGTCAACGACTGGTCCGCCCGCGACATCCAGGCCTGGGAGTACGTGCCGCTGGGCCCGAACCTGGGCAAGAGCTTCGCCACCTCGGTCGGCCCGTGGGTGGTGCCGCTGGCCGCGCTGCAGGCGGCGCGGGTGCCGCTGCCCGGGCAGGACCCGCAGCCGCTGGACTACCTGCGCGGGAGCGAGGACTGGGGCCTGGACATCGACCTGGTCGTGGAGTGGAACGGCGAGGAGGTGGCCCGGCCGCCGTACCGCGAGATGTACTGGTCGCCGGCGCAGATGCTGGCGCACATGACGGTGAACGGGGCCTCCGCGCGGACCGGGGACCTGTTCGCGTCGGGCACCATCTCCGGCCCGGAACGCCACCAGCGCGGTGCGTTCATCGAGCTCACCTGGGGCGGGCGCGAGCCGGTCACCGTGAAGGGCGAGGAGCGGACGTTCCTGCTCGACGGGGACGAGGTCACGATCTCCGCCACCGCGCCGGGCCCGGACGGCACCCGGATCGGGTTCGGCGAGGTCACGGGCCGGATCACGCCTGCGCGCTGACCGGGGTCACTCCCACACCTCGCCGTCCGGGCTCGCGACCACGACGGTGTAGCCGTCGGGGTCGCGGAGCCAGACCTCGCGGTGGCTCGGCCCGTTGCCCCCGCCCTCCGGCGGGTTGCGGTGCGGCGGCCGGGCCACCGGGGCGCCCGCCGCCCCGGCCCGCGCGACGACGCCGTCGAAGTCGCTGACCTCGCCGAACCAGACCAGGACGCCGTTGCCCAGCGGCGCGCCGGGATCGGCGACGACGGGGCCGTGGTGGTGGGTGACGTCGTGCCGGTGCAGCTGCAGGACGAGGACCCCGTCGGCCAGGAGGCGCTCGTACTCCGGGCCGCCGTGGTCGCTCACCAGACCCAGCACCCGCTGGTACCAGGCGCTCGCGGCCTCGACGTCCCGCACCGCGAGCAGCGGCTGCGCGCGCCCCGTCCGGACGGGGGCGACGAGCCCGAGCCGGGTGCCGTCCGGGTCGTCGACCTCGGCGAGCCACCGGGCGCCCTGGTCGAGCCGTGGTCGGCCGTGCACCCGGCCGCCGTGCGCCACCACCCGGCTCAGCGCGGGGTGCAGGTCGTCGACGCCGAGCCAGAGGACGGGACCGGACCCGGCCGCCGGGACCAGGTCGGTCGACCACTGGCCGCCGAGCCCGGGCGCGTGGAAGCTGCCGTGCTCCGGCTCGCCGGTCCAGCCGAACACCGCCTCGTAGAAGGCGATCGAGCGCCCGACGTCGCGGGTCGGCAGCTGGAGGTACCCGAGCTGTCCGTGGGCCGGGTGCGCGGTCATTCGAGGTCCTCTCGCTCGTTCCCCCGGGCGCCTCGCGACGGGCCGGCCGTCCGTTACCCGACTAACACCCGGTCGGCCCGGAACGAGGATCTGGCTACGGGGTCGGCGTCCGGACGGGACCGGACCCGGCCGCCGGGACCAGGTCGGTCGACCACTGGCCGCCGAGCCCGGGCGCGTGGAAGCTGCCG
>NZ_JBEZDN010000231.1:0-4779 GCF_040648315.1 Pseudonocardia sp. NPDC049154 | reverse complement strand
CAAAAATTGGGTGCTTTAGCTTCCCCCCCCCCGCGGCCCCAAACACCCCCCACGGCCAGCCCCCCCCCGGCACCCGCCCCCCCCCCCCCCGGGCGCCCCCCCGGGGGCGCCCCCCGGCGGTCGCTCGGCCCGGGTGCGCGCGGCCGTGCACCGGGCCGTCGAGGAGCTGCTCGCCGAGGAGGTGGGCGACGGGCTGACGATCCCGGCCGTCGCCGCCCGCGCGGGCGTGCACGCGACCACCCTGTACCGCCGGTGGGGGTCGGTCGGCGAGCTGCTCGCCGACGTGGCGACGAGCCGGTTCTCCGGCGACGTCGTCGTGCCCGACACCGGCTCCCTGCGCGGGGACCTGCAGCGCTGGGCGGCGGACGTCGCCACGGACCTGGCGGACCCGGACGTCCTCGCCCTGATGCGCGCCACGCTCGGCGCCGGCGGCGAGCAGGGCGCCTGCGCCTGCCGGGGCGACCGCGAGGACCAGCTCGCGGCGATGATCGAGCGCGAGAAGGCACGCGGCGGCGCCGCCCCCACGGTGGAGCGCACGGCGGACGCGCTGCTCGGCCCGCTGTACTACCGGGCGATCTTCACCGGCGAGCCCGGCTCACCGGACTGGGCCCGCGGGCTCGTCGACGTCCTCCTGCCGGGCTGAGCGCCGGCGCCGGCCCGAGGGTCACCGCATCGGCCCCCGCCCCACGGGCATGACGCGCTCGGCCAGCCGGGCCGAGTAGATCGAGTAGCCGTCCACCCACCGCGACACCGCCGTGGCGACCAGCGTGGCGACCATCATCGGCACCATCAGCCCGAAGCCGGTGTGGGTCAGCTCCAGCACGAGCGCGAGCCCGGCGAGGGGCGCCTGCATCCCGGCCCCGATCATGGCGGCCGCGCCGATCATCGCGAAGGCGCCGACGGGCGTGCCGGGCCACAGCAGCGACCACGCCCCGCCCAGGCAGGCCCCCAGCGCGGCGCCGGTGGCGAGCGTCGGCGTGAACAGGCCGCCGGACGCGCCGCTGCCCAGGCACAGCACCGTGACCAGCGGCTTCAGCACGAACAGCGCGGCGAACAGCCACAGCGGGCCGATCCCGGCGAAGGCGTCGGCGGCGATGTCCTGCCCGTTGCCGTAGAGCTGCGGGAGGACCAGCCCGAGCGCGGCGAGCACCGCGAACGCCGCCAGGGGCGCCACGAGCATGCCCCGCCCCCGCGGCACCCGGTGGGAGGCCCACGCGATCAGCCGCACGAAGACCACCGCGAGCAGGCCCGTCACGACCCCCGCGGGCACCGACCACACCATGGCCGACGCGGAGAACGCGAAGTCCGGCAGGTCGGCGTAGACCGGGTGGGACGGCAGGCCGATCCACGCGGTCAGCGTCGCGACCGCGGAGCAGGCCAGCGCGGGCAGCATGACGGGCAGCCGCACCGCCCCGATCAGCACCTCCGCGGTGAACAGCGCCCCGCCGAGAGGCACGTTGTACACGCAGGCCAGCCCCGCGCCCGCGCCGCAGGCCACGAGCAGGCGGCGCTGCGGCGTCGTCAGGCCGGCCCAGCCGGCGAGCACGCTCCCGCACACCCCGCCCATCAGCTTCGGCGCAGCCTCCCGGCCCAGTGACGCCCCGAGCCCGACCACGATCTCGGAGAGCACGGAGGTCCCGGCGCTGCGCCGGAAGCCGAGCCGGCCGTCGCCGGTCCAGATGGCGTCGTCGACGTCCGAGCGGCCGGGGACGTACCGCCGCAGCAGGAACCAGCCGATTCCGCCGATCACCCCGGCGACCACCAGCGGGAGCACCCGCCCCACCCACGACGCCTGCTCGACGGCGCCCTGGAAGTCCGCCTCCGCGCCGGGCCCGAACGCCAGCCGCGCGACCGCGCCGAGGAGCAGCATCAGCACGATCCCGAACAGGCCCGCGCCGACCCCGGTCAGCACGACCATCAGCCAGAACCGGGTGGTGAGCGGGACGTCGCCGTCGCCGGTGACGTTGGGCTGGTCCATCGCCGCGCGGCCGGACGCGATCCGCCTGCGCAGCAACGGCTGCGGCTGCCGGAGCCGCTCGCTGGGCCGCCCCTCGTCACGACGGCCGGACCTGCGGGAACCCACGGCGGATCATCCTGCCCGCACGGGCAGCCGCACCGCGAGACGGGGTGCTGGCCACACCCCGGGGAGGCCCGGTGGCGCGGTCGTGGCGGACCTCCGCCGGGCGGGAGTCTTCGATCACCGACGCCGCTCCCCGCGGCCCGACAGACCGGGAGACCCCGATGACCCTCTCGACCCCGCCGACCTCCTCGCTCGACGAGCTCCGCCCCGGCGACCTCCTCGCGCTCACCGCCGCCGTCGCCGGCCCCGTCCTGCAGCCCGGCGACCCGGAGTTCGCCGAGGAGGCCGCGGGCTTCAACGTCGCCTACCTCCCGGCCGCCGCCGTGGTCGTGGGCGCGACGAGCACGGACGACGTCGCCGCGGCCGTGCGGTACGCCACCGCCACCGGCCGGAGGATCGCGGTGCAGGCCACCGGCCACGGGCTCACCGGCGAGCGGTACGGCACGGTCCTGGTCACCACGAGGCGGATGGACTCCGTGCGGATCGACGCCCTGAACCGCCGCGCCGTCGTCGGTGCCGGCGTGCGCTGGCGCGCGGTGATCGACGCCGCCGCGCCGCACGGCCTCGCCCCGCTGAGCGGCTCGTCGTCGCAGGTCGGGGTGGTCGGCTACACGACCGGTGGCGGCCTCGGCCCGCTGGCCCGCCGTTACGGCTTCGCCGCCGACCACGTCCGGCGCTTCACGATCGTCACCGCCGACGGGGCGGTCCGCGAGGTCTCGGAGACCAGCCAGGGGTCCGACGCCGACCTCTTCTGGGCCGTCCGGGGCGGCAAGGGCAGCTTCGGCATCGTCACCGAGATGGAGTTCGACCTCGTCCCGGTGGCCCGGTTCTTCGGCGGCGCGCTGTTCTTCGGCGCCGACGACGCGGCCACCGTCCTGCACGCCTGGCGCGAGTGGGCGCCCGCGCTGCCCGAGGACGCGACCACGTCGGTCGCGATGCTGCGCCTCCCGCCGGACCCGGCGCTGCCGGAGCCGCTGCGCGGCCGGTTCGCGGTGGCCGTCCGGTTCACGCACCTCGGTACGGCCGAGGAGGGCGCCGCGCTGCTCGCTCCGATGCGGGCCGTCGCCCCGCCGGTGCTCGACACCGTCGCGGACATGCCGTTCCCCGCGATCGACGCGGTGCACATGGACCCGGTCGACCCGATGCCGATGTGGGACCGTGGCTCCGCGGTCGCCGAGCTGCCCGCCGAGGCCGTCGACGCGCTCCTCGCCGTCGCCGGGCCGCAGGTCGAGGCGCCGCTGGCGATGGTGGAGCTGCGGCTGCTCGGCGGGGCGATCGCCCGCCGGCCCGAGGTGCCCAACGCGGTCGCCGGCCGCGACGCCGCCTTCACCGTCTTCACCGTGGGCGTGCTCGCCGGGCCGCCCGTCGAGGTGGTCGTTGCGGCGACCGCCGCCGTGGTCGACAGCGTCGGGCCGTGGGCCTGCGGCGCGCTCGTCAACCTCCTCGGCCAGGCCGGCCCCGCCCGGGTCGGCGCCCTGTGGGGCGACGCCGAGCGTGCCCGGCTGCTCGCGACCGCTCGCCGGTTCGACCCGGCCGGGACCTTCGCCACGAACGTCGTGATCGGCTGATCCACGACCTCGTCCGCCGGAGCCGGGGCCCGTGCCCCGGCTCCGCGGCATCGGCGGCCACAGCGGTGGTGCCGCAGGGGAAGGCTGTGGACGGTGGATGGGCTGCGGCGAGATGTGAATCGATCGCGGGGGAAGTGGGTACAGTGGCGCATGGCCACTCCGAGCGACGAACGCGCCGCCGGTCACCGGACCCACGGCGGCGACCCCGATTCCGCCTCCCCGCCCGACCCGCGGCCCGCCACCATCAAGGGCCGCCCGGTCCTCGGTTTCGGCGGCCCGAACTCCGGCTCCGGCTCCCACGACGGGCAGAGCGCGCTCAAGCTGCACCGCGGCATCTCGGTGCTCGCGTTCCTGCTCTGCGTGCTGGTCACGGTGGTGTTCCTGATGGACGGCGCACTGGTCCCGGCCATCGTGTTCGCCGTGGTGGCGCTGGCCTGCGTCGGGATCTTCGCCTGGACCAGCACCCAGCTGCGGAGCGCCCGGCACGGCTGAGCCGACGCCGGCACCCTGAATCGTCACCCTGGGTCGCGTGATCGGTACTCTCCGTCGACGGACCGTCGACGCCCCGGGGAGGACCGATGCGGGTCGCCCGCCACCGCGTTCCCGCGTGGACCGGCCCCCGCGCCGCGATCGCGCTGGTCCAGGTCCTGGGGCTCGCGGTGTGGTTCTCGGCCTCGGCGGTGGTCCCGCGGCTGCGGGCCGAGTGGGGCATCGGCGACACCACGGTCGTCTGGCTGACGGTCTCGGTCCAGCTCGGGTTCGTCGCGGGCGCGGTCACCTCGGCGGTGCTCACGCTGCCGGACCGGGTGCGCCCGCACCGGTTGCTGGCCTGGTCCGCGCTCGGCGCCGCCGCGGGCACGCTGGTGCTGGCCACGGTCGTCGACTCCCCCGGCCCCGCGCTCGCCCTCCGTGCGCTGACCGGCGTCTTCCTCGCCGGGGTCTACCCGGTCGGCATGAAGCTCACGACGTCCTGGTCCGGGCCGGGGAGCCGGTTCCGTGATCTCGGCGTGCTGGTCGGCGCCCTGACGCTCGGCTCGGCACTCCCCCACCTGCTCGGCGGCCTCGCCGGGCCGGCCCTGCCCTGGCGCGGCGTCCTGCTCGGCGCCGCAGCCGCGGGCCTGCTGGCCGCGC
>NZ_JBEZDN010000230.1:0-4927 GCF_040648315.1 Pseudonocardia sp. NPDC049154 | reverse complement strand
GCAGCATCTGGATCTCGAACTTCGGGTCCGGCACCGGGGTGATGCTACGGGCAGCGCGGACACCGTCACCCGGCGGTGTCGACTCGGGCAGGATACGGACCGGGGAGACGGCTCGGGCGGGACCGTCGAGAACGAAGATGCCCCGCGGAGCTGCCAGGTCGGGGGTCCGACAGCGCCACGGGGCTACCCCAGGATTCGTCCGGTCCGGCCGGGTCGTTACGCCTGCGTCCCCGAAATACGTTCTTCACCCGATCGGGGTAGTGGTTGGGTCAGGTGGACGCGAGCAGGTACCGGCCGAAGTGCGGCACGGTGAAGGCGATCTGGCCGCGTTGGGCCGAGAAGACCAGGCCCTTCTTCAGCAGGCTGTCCCGCGCCGGCGACAGCGACGAGGGCTTGCGCTCGAGGTGCTGCGCGATCGTCGAGGTGACGACGGGTTCGTCCGTCCCCTCCGCCAGCTCGGCCATCGCACGCAGGTACTCGCGCTCCGCCGGCGTCGCCCGTTCGTAGCGCGACCCGAAGAACCCGACCGCCAGCTCGGCCTCGGCCTCCGGCGCGGCCAGGGCGACGTCGTCGGCCCGGATGGGGCTGGTCGGCGCGGCGTCCCAGGAGGCCTTGCCGTAGGCCTGCACGAAGTAGGGGTAGCCGCCGGAGCGCTCGTAGAGCTGGTCGAGGGCCTCGGCGTCGAAGGCCGCCTCCTCGCGCTCGGCCGGGGCGATGAGGGCGAAGTCGGCGTCCTTGCGGTCCAGCTTGTCGATCCGGGCGTACTTGAACAGCCGCTCCGAGTAGGACTTCGACGCCGACAGCACAGCCGGCAGGTGCGGCAGGCCGGCACCGACCACCACCAGCGGCATCCGGGACTGCGAGAGCTCGTGGCAGGCGGCGCAGAGGGCGGAGACGTCGTCGGGCCGCAGGTCCTGCATCTCGTCGATGAGGATCGCGATCCCGGTGGCGACCTCGCTGGCCAGCTCCGCGACCTCGGTGAACAGCTCGACCAGGTCGATCTCGATGTCGCCCGAGTCGGCGCGGCCGTTGCGCACCGGCACGTCGATGCCTGGCTGCCAGCGCTCCCGCATCCGTGCGCCGTCGGGCGAGGCGCGCAGGGCGAAGGCCTTGAGCACGCCCAGCACCTCGTCGACGCGCTCCTGCCGCGGGTGCTGCACCGCCAGGTCCCGGATCGCCCGGTGCAGCGCGGCGGAGAGCGGGCGGCGGAGATCGGCGTCGGGCCGCGCCTCGATCTTCCCGGACCCCCAGCCTGCCCGGACGGCCATCGACCGCAGCTCGCCGAGCAGCACCGTCTTCCCGACGCCGCGCAGCCCGGTGAGCACGAGGCTGCGCTCCGGGCGGCCGCGGGCCACCCGCTCCAGCACGATCTCGAACGCGTCGACCTCGCGGTCCCGGCCCGCCAGCTCGGGGGGTCGCTGACCTGCGCCGGGAGCGAACGGGTTGCGCACCGGATCCATGGATCGCACGGTATCCGCGCGTCTCGCGACGACCCTAGATTTCGCTATCCGACGCGATGGCGTGTCGTCGATCGGTCCGTCTGCCCTCGTCTAGCACCGTCGCTAGACACCGGTAGCTCAGGCTCGACGGAGGGCGGCGTCGGCCAGGCAGTACAGCCCGAAGGCCCCGAACCCCAGCGCGACGACGACGAGCAGGGACATCCCGAGCGGCGTCTCGCCCAGGGCCCGCAGCGCGGCGTCGAGCCCGCCGGCCCGGCGCGCGTCGGACGCCACGGCCGCGGTGAACACCAGCACCCCGACCACGGCGAGCGCGAGCGCCCGGGCGAGGTGCCCGACCGTGCCGACCGCCTCGATCGTGCGCCGCAGCGCGGGCAGGAGCCGCCGGACGTCGAGATCGCCCATGAACGTCCGCTTGACGCCGGTGTAGGTCATGGTCACCGCCATCACCCCGATCGCCACGGCCGTGGCCGCCACCAGGAGCCGGCCACCGGGGAGCAGCAGGAGATCCGCGACGACGTCGCGCGCCCCCGCGTCGCCGGAGCGCGGGCCCGACCGCAGGAACGCCACGGCGATCGCCGCCAGCCCGAGCATCGTCACCGCCTTGGCGACGGCCCCGACCCGCTTGCGCACCCGCTCGCCGCCCGACACCCAGCGGAAGCCGAGCGCCGCGGCCGTGAACTGCCAGACCGCGAACGCGACGAGCCCGACGACGGCCACCACCAGGCCGACGGCCCCGGCACCGGTCGCGATCTCCGCGACCGCACCCTGCGCGTCGGCCGAGCCCCCCGGCAGGCCGATCGCGATCCGCACGGCGAGCCAGGCCACCACGAGGTGGACGACACCGTAGGCGACGAGGCCGCCGCGGCCGACGAGGTCGATGACACGACCGGGCGCGTCGGAGCGACCACGGCGGACCGACCGACGCAGACGCCGGAGGGGGGCGAGCACCTCATCACGGTAACCATCGCCCCGTCTGCGCCTGTCTAGCGTCCGACCGATACTCGGGGATACGCCGCGATCGGCGGGAATCTGGGAGTCTCGGGGCGTGACCGAGAACGCACCGGAGATCGTGACCGAGGGCACCGGATGGGTCGAGCACACGGCCGACCGCGCGGAGCTCTCCGTGGTGTTCGACGCGCGGGGGCGCAGCCGCACCGCCGCGGTCGAGGAGCTCGGCCGGCGGGTGGCCGCCGCCGAGAAGGCGCTCGGGCTGCCCGGGCTCACCGTGCGCGGCCGGCGGGTGTCGGTGCACACCGAGTACAAGGGCTCGAAGCCGTCGGGGTGCCGAGCCAGCGAGGCGATCCAGGTGCGCGTGGACGACCCGGGCGTGCTCGAGGAGGCGCTGTCGCTGCTGCTGGGGGCGGAGCCGGCGGCGCTGTCCGGGCCCTCGTGGTCGCTCGCCGATCCCGACGCGGTGCTGGCGGAGGCGCAGCGTCGCGCGGTGGCCGACGCCCGTCGCCGGGCCGAGGGCTACGCGGCCGCGCTGGGCGGCAGCCTGGGCCGGCTGGTGCGGCTGAGCGAGGGGCCGGAGCACGGGGCCGCGCCGATGATGGCGATGCGGGCGGCCCGGGCCGAGGGAGGCCCGGACGTCGCCGATCTGGGTCTCGAACCGGAGCCGGTGCGCGTCACCGCGCGATGTACGACGACGTGGACGTTGATCGGCTCGTGATATCGGCACTTTTCCCGCTGAATTGCTGTTCCATTGGGTGAATCGGAGCGTCCGAGTAGCGCAATTCCCGTCCAGGGTCCGACACTCGTTCGGACTAGTCACTCGGTTCGTGACGGGAGGACAGCGTGGGTTCTCGAGGGGGACGGCACCGCCTGACGCGACGCACCCGGCAGGAATTGCGGATGCGCCCCGGACGACAGCGCCGGGCCGGGCTGCGGGCGACCGCCCGGGCCGTGCTCACCGTGGCCGTCGGCCTGCTGCTCACCGGCAGCAGCGCGGCCGTGCTGCACAACCACGGCGGCCCCGTGACGGTCGCCTTCCTGACCTCCGAGGCCGAGTAGCGCCGGCGAGCTCAGCGGGGGTCGACCACGGTCCCCTCGATCACCATGGGCCCGCCGGGACGGCGCGGCGGCTCGGTGCCCGTCCCGGGCTGCACGTCGACGACGTCGGCGTCGATCACCTGACCCTCGCTGCGGATCCGCGCGGTGCGCAGGCCGGGGTGCCGGCGTTCGGTCGACGCGACGAGCCGGCGCCGCACCAGCGCCCGGGTGGGCGGCAGCACCAGCAGCAGGCCGAGCACGTCCGTGACCAGGCCGGGCACGAACAGCAGCAGACCGCCGACGGCGACGAGCATCCCGTCCGTGGTCTCCGAGGTGGCGACGCGCCGGTTCCGGGCCGCCTCGGCGAGGGCCTGCGCGGCCCGCAGCCCCTCCCGGCGGGCGAGCCACAGGCCCAGCACGGAACCCGCGAGCAGCACCAGCAGGGTCGGCAGGGCGCCGATCCAGGAGCCCAGCGCGACCACGGCGACGATCTCGACCACCAGGTACAGCAGCACGAACGGCATACCCGTCCAACGCACGGGACCGCCGCTTTTCTCCCGATCACCCGAGCGAACGGCGCTCCCGCTCACACCTACTGAACGAGAGTGCCGCTCACCGGGGCTTCACCGGCGCCGCTCACCGGGGCTTCACCACAGCATCGCCGTGGCGGGGTCCTCGAGCAGGGCGCCGACGTCGGCGAGGAAACGGGAGCCCTGCTCGCCGTCGACCAGCCGGTGGTCGAACGACAGTGCCAGCTGGCAGACCGTCCGCACCGTGAGCTCGCCGTCGACGACCCACGGCGCGGGCTTGATCGAGCCGACGGCCAGGATCGCCGCCTCGCCCGGGTTGAGGATCGGCGTGCCGGTGTCGACGCCGAACACCCCGACGTTGGTGATCGTGATCGTGCCGCCGACCAGGTCCGACGGGGCCGTCCTCCCCGCCCGCGCGGTCTCGGTGAGCTCGCCGAGCGCGACGGCCAGGCCGTGCAGGTCGAGCCGGTCGGCGTCCCGGATCTTCGGCACGAGCAGGCCGCGCGGGGTCGCGGCGGCGATCCCGAGCTGGACGTGGTCGTAGTACACGATCTCGCCGGCCGGCTCGTCCCAGCTCGCGTTGACCGCCGGGGTCCGGCGCGCGGCCAGGCACACCGCCTTGGCGACGAACGCGAGCGGCGTGAGCTTGACGTCGGCGAACGCGCGCGACACGCGCAGCCGGTCGCGCAGCGCCATGGTCTCCGTGACGTCGACCGACAGGAACTCGGTGACGTGCGGGGCGGTGAAGGCGGACTGCACCATCGCCGCCGCGGTCGCCTTGCGCACGCCGCGGATCGGCTCGCGACGAACGCCGCCGACGGGCTCGGGTGCGGCGGCGGCAGGTGCGGCCGCGGGTTCGGCCGCCGGGACCGCGGCGGCACCGGCGGCCTGCGCCGAGGCCGCCGCGCGGACGTCGTCCCGGGTGATGACCCCGCCGGGGCCGGACCC
>NZ_JBEZDN010000229.1:0-5091 GCF_040648315.1 Pseudonocardia sp. NPDC049154 | reverse complement strand
AGTCGACCCTGCGCCTGCACAACCGGTTCTCCGCGCGCGGCACGGTCGTCTCCGCACAGCGCTGCGCCGGGTCCGGCGCGCCCGCTCGTCGGGACCCGGCCCGTTTCGTCCCGATCGTGGCCGGTTGAGGCGCGCCCGGCCGGGTAGGCCGGGGGCGCGTGACCGACCGCACCGACCGGGCTCTCGCCGACCGGGCGATGCGCGAGGCCCTCAAGCGCGTCGGCACCACGCTGAAGGGCGGGGGTGCCGTTCGCGCTCACGGGCGGGTACGCGTCCTGGGCGCGCGGCGGCTCCGAACCGGTGCACGACGTCGACTTCGTGCTCGTCGAAGAGGACGTGCCCGACGCGCTGCGGGTCCTCGGCGCGGCCGGGCTGCGGGACCGTGCAGCCGCCCGAGGACTGGCTGGTCAAGGCCTACGTCGACGAGGGCGGCGGCGACGTGCTCGTCGACCTGATCTTCCGGCCCGCCGACCGGCCCGTGACCCGCGAGCAGCTCGGCCGGGCCGAGGAGCTGCGGGTGGACTCGGTCCTGCTACCCGTGGAGTCGGGCCCCGACATCCTGCTGTCCATGGCCCTCGCGCTCAGCGAGCACTTCTGCGACCTCGCGCGGCTCTTCCCGCACGCCCGCGCCCTGCGCGAGCAGATCGACCGGGCGCACCTGCGGGCCGAGGCCGCCGGCTCGCCCTTCGCCCGCGCCTTCCTGGCCGTGTGCGGCGACACCACCGCGCTCGAGCCGGTCCGCCCCGAGCCGCCCGACGACCCGGAGCCGGGGACCGCGCCCTCCGGCGAGTGACGGCCTGCATGGGTCGCGCGATCCGCGGTACCCCCGGCCCATGACCGACCGGAGCGAGCTGCCGATCCCGGACTACGACCAGCTGCCCGAGGGCAGCCTCGTCCACCGCGTCCGCACCCTCGACGAGCGGGGCCTGGAGACCCTGATCGAGTACGAGCGCGGGCACGCGGACCGCCCGGCGGTGCTGGAGGCCCTGACCCACCGGCGCGACGCGCTGGCCCGCGGCGAGGCGGAGCCCTCCGGCGGCGACCCGGCCGCTCGGCAGCCCGAGGTCCCCCCGGTCCCGGACACCGGCGCGGCCGACCCCGTCGACACGGCGGACACCAACCAGCCCTTGCGGCACGGGGTGGCCGGCCAGACACCGAACCGGAACCCCCGCACGCGATGACCGACCTGGAGGTCGACGCGGCAGTGGTCCGCGGGGGCCACCACGGGCTGGTGGCCGCCGCCGTGCTCGCCGACGCCGGCTGGGACGTCTGCCTGCTCGGGGCGACGGGCCACCTCGGCGGTGCGGTGCGCTCCGCGGAGCTGCATCCGGGGTACGTCACCGACCTGTTCAGCGCCTTCTACCCGCTGTCGCGGGCCTCCCCGGCGCTGCAGTCGCTCGACCGAGGCGTGGCTGGATCTGTGCCGTCGCTGGGACGTGCTGCGCGAGCCGTTCCTGCGGACGCTCTTCACCCACCTTCCCGCCCGTCCGTGGGCCCGTGCAGCTGTTGCGGCGCATCGGGACCGCCGAGGCGCTGCGGCTGGCCCGGTTCCTGCTGCTGCCGGCGAAGCGGATGGGGGAGGAGCTCTTCGGCGGGGAGCGCCGGTGCCGCCCGCGCCGGGGCCTGCCCGCCGCCACGCCCGTGACGGCGTCCCTGTCCGGACGCACCCCCCGCAGGCCGTCCCGCGTGACGTCGGTGCCGGGGGTTCCCGGCCCCTGCTGCGCCTGGATCTCCCGGTCCTGCTCGTTCCCGTCGTGTTGGTCGCCGGCCATCAGACCCTCCTCCCCGCGGCGAAGGCCGCGACGCGCGCTGGTCGGGTGCGGGTATGTCCGGCCGGGTCCGCGGACCGCTGCGGCTCGCGGTGCCGTTCACGGTCACGGAGGTCCACGAGCCTGGCGAGGGCCCGGGCCGGACGGCACACCCGCCGCCCGTCCCGGTACCGGCTCCTGGGCCTGGGGACGTCCGGTCCGGCCCGATCGTGCTGTCGCTCGACCACGGCGTCGAGCCGCGGGGGAGCGGCTCCCGGACCTGGCTGTCCGTCGACGGCCCGTGGCCCGTCCTCGCCCTCTACCTGCCGCCCGCGCGCGTGTCGCTGGAGATGCTGGTTCGGCGCCGGACCTGACCCGCGAGCCGGCCCGCGGCCCGGGCCGCACCGGCGCTCGCCACGGCCAGGGCCGCCCGGTTGCGGACGAGACTCCGCCCGCCCTTCACCGCCAGCGCGCCCGCGGCCACCCAGGGCCCCGCGACCACGACGGGATCGAGCCACTGGTGCGCCAGGTCGGCGCGGCCCCGGCCGAACCGTGACCGGATCGGGTGGCGGGAGAACTCGCCGAGCACGCCCGTCTCGGTGACCGGGTCGTCCGGGCGCAGGGTGGCGAAGGAGCGCAGGTGGTTCTCCCACGCATCGACCCGGTCGCCGAGCATCAGCAGCAGCCAGTGCGCCGCCCGGCCCTCGCTGTAGCGACGGTAGGCCAGGCCCCGCACCGCGCCGGAGAGTCCGCGGCGCGGGCAGGTGGTCCCGTAGACGGGTGTGAGGAACTGGTGCTCGACGGACCGCTCGCGGCGGTCGTCGTCGGGCTGCCGGTCCGGGAAGCGCCAGTGCGCGCCGCTGAGGTCCGCGCGGAACTCCAGTTTGGGGTTGGAGGGCCGGTCCTTCGGGTCGAGGTCCGCGCCCCAGCCGGGAATGCGGGCCCGCAGCTCGTCGAGGGACTCCTTCAGCTGCGGCTTGTCCGGTGTGTAGGTCATCGGGGTCTCCTCCCTCAGGCCGCGCTCGGCAGGACCAGGGTCTTGATGCAGTCGTCGAGCTTCGTCGAGAACATGTGGTACGCCTCCGCGATGTGCTCGAGCGGCACCCGGTGGGTGACGATGTCGGCGGGTTTGATGTAGCCCTGCCGGACGTGCTCGAACAGCCGGGGCCACTGCCGCTTCACCGGGCACTGGTTCATCCGCAGCGTGAGGCCCTTGTTCATGGCGTCGCCGAACTTGACCGCGCTGAACAGCGGCCCGTAGGCACCCACGACCGAGATCGTGCCGCCCTTGCGCACCGAGTCGATGGCCCAGTTCAGGGCCACGGGCGAGCCGCCCTGCAGCTTGAGCTTGGCCGTCGTGACGTGCTGCAGGAAGTTGCCGTCGGCCTCCGCCCCCACGGCGTCGACGGCCACGTCCGCGCCGAGGAACCCGGTGTCGCGCTTGAGGTGCAGCACGACGTCGCCGACCTCGGTGAAGTTGAGGGTCTCGGCGTGGGCGAAGGTGCGGGCCTTCTCCAGCCGGTAGTCGAGGTGGTCGACCACGATGACCCGCCCGGCGCCCATCAGCCAGGAGGAGAGTGCGGCGTAGAGCCCGACCGGGCCGGCCCCGAACACGACCACCACGTCGCCCTCGGCGATCTCCCCGAGCTGGGCGCCGAAGTAGCCGGTGGCCAGCGCGTCGGTGAGCAGGACGGCGTCGTCGTCGTCCATCCAGTCGGGGATCTTCGCCGGTCCGACGTCCGCCAGCGGCACCCGCACGAACTCGGCCTGCCCGCCGTCGTAACCACCGCAGGTGTGCGAGTAGCCGTAGATCCCGCCGACCGCGGTGGCGTTCGGGTTCACGTTGTGGCAGTTGGAGTACAGCCCGCGCGCGCAGTACCAGCAGGAGCCGCAGAAGATGTTGAACGGCACCATGACCCGGTCGCCGACCTGCAGGTTCCGCACGGTCGGGCCGACCTCGTCGACGACGCCCACGAACTCGTGGCCGAAGGTGTGGCCGATCCGCGTGTCCGGCATGAGCCCGTGGTAGAGGTGCAGGTCCGAGCCGCAGATCGCCGCCCGGGTCACCCGCACGATCGCGTCGTTCGGGTGCTCGATCCGCGGTCTGTCCTTCTCCTCCACCCGGATCTTGTAGGGCCCCCGGTAGACCATCGCGCGCATCGCCGCCTCCTCTGCGGGCCGGCAGCGTTTCTCCGCCCCCGGTCGGGGGCTCGGCCGGCCACGGCGGGTGCTACCCCCGACGGGAGGAGTCATCCCCGTCCGGCCGCCCGGGCCCGGACTCAGTTGAGCCGGCGGGTGTCGGCGGGCAGCCCGCCGCCGGCGTAGACGTCCTCGGCGAGCGCGGCCAGCGCGGTCAGGGCGACGTTCTGGCTCCACGGGCCGTAGGAGACCCGGGCGACGCCGAGCTTCCGCGCGGTCTCCAGCGGGATGGACCCCGGCACGCCGATCAGGTTGACCTTCCGCTCGCCGAGCGCCTCGACGAGGCGACCGACCGTGGTCTCGTCGAGCCTGCCCGGCACGAAGAAGGTGGTCGCGCCGGCCTCGAGGTAGGCACGCCCGCGCTCGATCGCGTCGGCCAGGACATCCTCGGGGTCCCGGTCGCCGGCCCGGAGGAACGCGTCCGTGCGGGCGTTGAGCACGAACGGCACGCCCGCCTTCTCCCCGGCGGCGATCGCGGCCTCGACCGCCCGGACCGACTCGGCCAGCGGCTTCATCTGGTCCTCGAGGTTGGCGCCGACGATGCCGACGTCGATGGCGCGCGCGATGGTGCCGCCCGGGTCGCCGTAGCCCGCCTCGAGGTCGGCGGTCACCGGCAGGTCGCCGGCGACCCGCGCGATCAACCCGACCTCGGCGATCATCTCGTCCCGCGGGATGTTCTCGCCGTCCTCGTAGCCCCGGGAGGCGGCGATGCCGTGGCTGGCGGTGGCCAGCGCCTTCGTGCCGGGGGTCCGTGCGACGACCTGGGCGGTGATCGCGTCCCAGACGTTGACGACGAGCAGGAGCTCGGGCGCCTCGTGCAGCCGGCGCAGTTCGGTGGCCTTCTCGACGATGGTGCTCATGACCGGACCGTAATCAGCACGACGCGCTCCCGCCCGTGGACCACCCACATGAGTGGGCTCGGCCGGCGTGCCCTCCGGCCGAGCCCACGCGGCACCGGTCCGGGGTCGGCTTCGATCCGATCGCCGGCCGGGCGTCCCCTCCCACCGCCGCGAGCACCGAGCCTGGCCCAGACCTGGAACGGGTTCTAGGGACTTAAGTCCCGAGCGCCCGTCAGGCGCAGGGCCAGCGCGAACGCCGCCGCGTCGCCGAGCCCCGCCCCCTCGGCGAGCGCGGCCCCGAGCCG
>NZ_JBEZDN010000227.1:0-5726 GCF_040648315.1 Pseudonocardia sp. NPDC049154 | reverse complement strand
TCCCTCCCCGACGCTCTTCCGATCTCCGGCCGGGTCGGGGCCGCCGGCGGCCGGGGCGCCCTCGGCCGGCCTGCGCAGCCGTGCGGCCGCGGAGGCGCCGACCGTGCCCTTCACCGCGGTGGCGGTCACCGAGAAGGCCGACCGGGCCGACGTGCGCCCGCGGTCCGGGATGCTCGCCCGGGACGCGATCGCCGCGGGCGCCGTCGCCGTCCTCGCCGGGGTCGCCCAGCTCGTCGTCAGCGGGCCGGACACCACCCACGACCTCACCGGGAGCGGGTACGGACTGGCCGGGCTCGCGGCCGTCGTGCTGCCGGTGCTCGTGGTGGCGGGCTGGGCGGTGGCGCTGCTGCCGGCCGGGCGGCTGCGGGCCCGGGAGCTGTACCGCATCGCCGGGGTCACCGGTGTCGCCGGCATCGCGACGGCGGCACTGCTCGCGACCCTGCCCCTCCCGGGGCCGGGTCCGGAGCCGGGCCGGCCGCTGCTGCGCACGGTCGACGCCGGGACCGAACGGCTCGCCGTGCTGGTCGCCCCGATGCGGCCGGGCCCGAACCTGGTCCGCCTGTCGGGGACCGGCTACCCGGCGCCCGGCACCACGGACGGCACCGCCGTCCAGCCCGTCGCGCTCGCGACCGGCGGGCACGAGCACGGCCCGACGCTCCCCACCGCGGCGAGCGTCTCGACCGATCCGACGTCCGCCCCCGCCGTCCCGTTCACGGCGCGGGACGGTGCGGCGGGCGGCTGGGCCGTCGTCGACCTGCCCGCGGGGGCGAGCACGCTGACGGTCTCGGCCGGCGGCGTGACGAGCACCGTCCCCGTCGACACCGGGTCGGCGGCGGCCACCCCCGCCGAGGGGGCCCTCACCGGCCCCGACGGGCCGGAGTGCGCGGCCGCGCTACTGGGCGACCTCGTCGGGCAGCGGCCGGGCGAGGTCGCCCCGGCGGCCGGCAGCTGCCCCTCGGATGCCCTGTCCGAGGCCGACGCCGGTGCGCTGGGGGCCACGGTCCGCACGCTCACCGACCACGGCGTGCGCAGTGTGCGCGTGGTGGGGGACGACTCGCCCCGCTCGCGCGCGGCGGCGGAGCTCGTCCGGACCCGGGCCACCGAGGCCGGTGCCCGGCTCGTCGAGCGGCCCGACGCGGACAGCGCCCTGATCGTGGTGTCCGGCTGGGCGCCCGCCGCGGCGACCCTCCGGGAGGCCTCGGCCCGGGCCCTCGAGACGCCGACCCACCTGGGCGGAACGTATCTGGCCCCGTGGTTGTTGACCTCGGGGGTCGTCACCCTGACCTCGTCGTCGGTGGTGCCGCTGGCCTTCAACCCGCAGGACCAGCTCGCCAAGCGTTACGCCGGCGAGGTCGGCGCCGCGTTCCCCGGCGAGGCGCCCTCGACCTCCGGGTACGCCCGGTGGGCCGCCCACTCGGGTGTCCCGCTCGACGACCGGCCCACGCTGTTCGGCGCGGCCCCGGTCGACGTCCCGATGACCGTCAACGCCCCGGGCGAGACCGACGGGCACCACGGCGGCGGCAACCCGGCGGCCTGGTTCCCCAACGGCACGGTCGTGCCGGTCAGCGCCCCCCTCGATCCCTCGTGAAGGAGACCCGTCATGTCCGTGCTCGATGAACCGGTCGGTGGACCGGGGAACCCGCTGGTGCGGGCCCTGCGCGGGGTCCCGGCCCAGGAACGCGCCGCGTTCGGCCCGGCCGACCGCGAGGCGCCGCCGGTGCAGTGGGTGCCGACCGCCGTGGCGATCCTGCTGGCCGCCCTGCTGCTGTGGGGCATCTCGCGGGTCGCCCCGGCCACCATGGTCGGGACCGGCGCGCTGGGCCTCGCCCTCGGCTTCACCCTGTTCCACTCCCGCTTCGGCTTCACCTCCGGCTGGCGCCAGCTGGTCGCCGTCGGACAGGGCGCCGCGATCCGGGCGCACATGGTGATGCTCGGGGTGGCGACGGTGCTGTTCGGCGTCATCTTCGCAACCGGCATCGGGCTGTCGGGCGACCCGAAGGGCTTCGTCTCGCCGGTCGGGATCGGGCTGGTCGTGGGAGCGTTCCTGTTCGGCGCCGGCATGCAGGTCGGCGGCTCCTGCGCCTCCGGCACGCTGTTCGCCGTCGGCAGCGGCCAGAGCGCGATCGTGCTGACGCTCTTCGGCTTCATCGTCGGCTCGGTGTTCGCCGCGCTGTCCTTCCCGTTCTGGAACGACGTGGTGCCGCAGGGCCCGGCGATCTCGCTGGTCGACGTCTTCGGCGGCATCCCGGGCGCCGTCGGCGCGTCGCTGCTGGTCCTGGTGCTGATCACCGGCCTGACCTACTGGGTGGCCAAGCGGCGCACCCCGCCGCCGGTCGAGCGGCCGCCGTCGGCCCGCGGGATCGCCCGCGTGCTGCGGGGCTCGTGGCCGCTGTGGGTCGGCGCGATCGTGCTGGCCGTGCTCAACGCCGGAGTGCTGTTCGTGTCCGGCCAGCCCTGGGGCGTGACGTCGGCGTTCGGGCTGTGGGGCGCCAAGGCCCTGCAGTGGTTCGGCGCCGAGCCGCAGAACTGGGCGTTCTGGCAGCAGCCCGCCAACGCGAAGTCGCTCGCCGGCCCGGTCCTCGCCGACCGGATCTCGGTGCTCGACCTCGGGATCATGGTCGGCGCGCTCTTCGCCTCCGCGGTCGGCGGGGCCTTCCTGCTGCACAAGCGGATCCCGTGGAAGCTGGCCGTCGGCGCGGTCGCCGGCGGGATCCTCATGGGGTACGGCGCGCGGCTCGCGGGGGGCTGCAACATCGGCGCCTACTTCTCCGGAATCGCCTCGTTCAGCCTGCACGGCTGGATCTGGGGTGTGGTCGCGCTGGCCGGGACGTGGGTCGGGCTGCGGCTGCGGCCGCTGTTCGGGCTCTCGAACCCCAAGCCGGCCGACTCGATCTGCTGATCACCAGAAAGGAACCCTCATGATCCGTGTGACCTCCGCCGTGCTCGGCGGGATCGCCCTGACCACGCTCGCCGGCGGCGCGCTCGCCGGCACCGCGAACGCCGCGCCGGTGATCGCCGAGCCGCCGACGGAGCCGGGCCCGGCCGTCGCCGGCAACCCCCTGTGGGCCACCGACCACGTGCCGGTCCCGATCGACGACCCGACCTTCGGGGTGTTCGACGCGATCGCGCCGGTCTACGGCCTCGTCGGCGGTATCCACTAGCCGACCTGCCCACCGGGGACCGGAGCCGTCACGACCTCGCGAGCGGTCGTGGCGGCTCCGGTGTGTCCGGGGTCGTGCGGGGGGCCCGCCGCTCGTCGGTCCACAGGGGCCGTTCGCGGACCGGCCGGGTGAGGAACCCCCCGGGTGCTTCCCGCCGCAACGGCCGGGCGACAGGGTGGCGTCCATGCTGTTCATCGGGCCGGCGGCCGACGAGTCGACGGACGAGCACGAGGGCTACGTCGCCGGGCTCGACGCCGCGGGGCGGGCCACCGACATCTGGACGGACGTCCGGGAGCGGCTGTCCGGGTACGTCGCCGTGCTGGCACGGTGCGAGTGCGGATGGTCGGGCCTGCCGCAGCCGGCCGACCCCGCCGGGCACCGGGCCGCCGAGCGGGAGTGGATCGACGGGCACTTCGCCGCCGTCGTCGGGACGGGGCCGTGGCCGGACGAGATGTTCCTGCGCTCCCCGGTCCGCGCGACCTCCGCCGTGACGTGAGCCGGAGTTCATTGACGCGCCTCGCGGCCGCCGGGCACGATCACGGCGAGGAGAATTAGTCGATCGTTCGTTCAGTGGGACTCTCGCGGCCGGGCGAGCCGGGCGCGGGCGGTTCCCGGCGGGCGGGGAGCGGAGCAAGGATGCGGACGCGCTTCACGGAAATGTTCGGGGTCGAGCACCCCGTCGCCCAGGGCGGCATGCAGTGGGTCGGGCGGGCGCCGCTCGTCGCGGCGGTGGCCAACGCGGGTGGCCTGGGCTTCATCACGGCCCTCACCCAGCCCACCCCCGAGGACCTGCGGGCGGAGATCCGGCGGTGCCGGGAGCTGACCGACAAGAACTTCGGCGTCAACCTCACCATCCTGCCCGCGATCACCCCGCCGCCCTACGCGGAGTACCGGCAGGTGATCATCGACGAGGGCGTGCCGTTCGTCGAGACCGCGGGGGCCAACCCCGTCGAGCACCTCGAGCACTTCCACTCCGCCGGCATCAAGGTGATCCACAAGTGCACCTCGGTCCGGCACGGGATCAAGGCGCAGAACCTCGGCGTCGACGCCCTGTCCATCGACGGTTTCGAGTGCGCCGGGCACCCGGGTGAGGACGACGTCCCCGGGCTGATCCTGCTGCCCGCCGCGGCCGACGCCCTCGAGATCCCGTTCATCGCCTCCGGCGGGTTCGGCGACGGCCGCGGGCTCGCCGCGGCGCTGGCGCTCGGTGCCGACGGCATCAACATGGGCACCCGCTTCATGGCGACCGTCGAGTCGGGCATCCACCAGAACGTCAAGGACCGGCTGGTCGAGGCGGGGGAGCGGGACACCCAGCTGATCTTCCGGCAGCTCCGCAACACCGCGCGGGTGGCCGACAACGCCGTGTCGCGCGAGGTCGTGGAGAAGCTGAAGGCCGGGGCGCAGTTCGAGGACATCCGGGACCTGGTCGCGGGCAAGCGCGGCGCGATCGTCTACGAGACCGGGGACCTCGACCACGGCATCTGGTCGGCGGGCATGGTGCAGGCACTCATCCGCGACATCCCCACCTGCGAGGAGCTCATCTCCCGCATCGTCCGGGACGCCGAGGAGATCATCACCGGCCGCCTCGCCGGCATGGTGGGGGCACCCGCGGCAGTCTGAGCACCGCGAGTCGGGAGTTCTGGCACCGCGAGTCGGGAGTTCCGGCACCGCGAGTCGGGAGCTGTGGCACCGCGAGTCGGGCTGTGGGCTCCGGCGAGTCGGGAGTTCCGGCAGGCGGGGAGGTGCGAGAGGCAGCCGGGGCCGGGAGAGTGGAGGCATGCCCTCCGACCCCGGCCCCGACGCCGTCGTGGGATCCGCGGCGGGCGCCGGGGATCCGACGGACGCCCCGTCGGCCGGTCCGCAGCGCCCTGCCGACCGCATCGCCGACGCCCGCGCCGCCGCCGTCGCCCGGGCCGCCGCGCTGGAGGTGCAGGTCAAGGCGCTCGCCGAGCAGCAGGCCCTGACCACGCACGACGACGAGCACGACCCCGAGGGCGTCACGATCGGCTTCGAGCGCGCCCAGCTCCTCGGCCTGCTCCGCGGTGCGCGCGACGAGATCGCCGCTCTCGACCGCGCCGCCGACCGGTTGCGGGAGGGCACCTACGGCCGCTGTGCCCACTGCGGCGCCGCCATCCCCGACGTCCGCCTCGAAGCGCTCCCCGCCACCGCCACCTGCCTCACCTGCGCCGACCTCCACCGCCGCCGACGCCGCTGAGCGTCGTCCACGGCGAGTCAGCCCTCACACCCACTCCGACTGACGCCCCTCGGGTCCTCCCACACCGGTCGTGGCGGCTCCTACGACCGACGGAGTGTCCGACCACCCCGTCGACGGCCCGGGCCGCGCCGTTCCGGGTGTGCCGCCGCGGACCGGTCGTTCGCGATCGTGACGGGACTACGCCCCGGTGACGAGCGGCGGTGGCCGGTCCGGACGTGCGGGGGCGGGCCGGGTGCCGGAGGCTCGGCCCATGCCTCCGGAGCGCACCGCCGACGGGCGCTGGATCGTGGTCGAGGGCCGGCGCTGGCGCGCGGCCGATCCGGAGCTGCCGGAGGAGGTCCGGGCCGAGC
>NZ_JBEZDN010000226.1:0-5777 GCF_040648315.1 Pseudonocardia sp. NPDC049154 | reverse complement strand
GGGCGGCGTTCTCGGGCGAGTCGGTGCCGGAGGCCGACGGGGCGCCGGTGGTCTCCGGGGCGCCGCCGTTCGCGCCGCCGCGCGACGGGGTGAGGCCGGCGTCGTCCGGGGTCTCGGCGGCGGTGCCGGTGCCGTCCGTCTTCACGAAGTCCTTGACGGCCCAGCCGTCGAGGTTCTCCAGCTTGACGAACCCGTTGCGGGTCTCGCCGACCTCGACCTCGGTGCCGCGGTCGCAGACGGCCACGATGTCGGCGTCGGCCGCCGGCTCCTCGCGGACGTTGACGTTGTCGGTGCAGGTGCCCGTGGTCGCGGCGGACGCGGTGCCGGCCAGCACGGCCATGAGCCCGGCCGCGCCGACGGCGAGCACGCCGCCGACCGCCGCGGTCACGCGGCCCGGTCGCTGCAGTGCAGTCACCTTCATGGGGAGGAACCTCCGAGAGTGTCGACCGCGACCCGGGTCGGGGTGACGCGAGGGCGTCGGTGGGGCGCGGCTGCGGTGTCACCGGGCCCAACGACGCCGCTCGTTACCGATTCGGGACCCCGCTCGGGGTCCACCCGAAGGGGTGGTGGACGGCGCGTTCACGACACGGTCCGTCACGCAGCGTCATCGATCGAGACGTCCTCACCTGCGGACGCCCGCGGTCGACTACCCTGCCGTCCGACAGCATCCAGCGATCTGCACCCCGCCCCGCCGCACGACGCGGCGGAGCCGGCAACGAGGCCAGGGGAGCGACGACCTCGGCAGGAGTGACGCGTGGCGAACGTGGGCCGTCGGCTCTTCACCAGCGAGTCGGTGACCGAGGGTCACCCCGACAAGATGTGCGACGCGATCAGCGACACGATCCTCGACGCGCTCCTCGCGCAGGACCCGCGCAGCCGCGTCGCGGTCGAGACCCTCGTGACCACCGGGCAGGTGCACGTCGCCGGGGAGGTCACGACGAGTGCCTACGCGGACATCCCCGGCCTGGTCCGGGAGAAGATCCTCGAGATCGGCTACGACTCGTCGTCGAAGGGCTTCGACGGCAACTCCTGCGGCGTCAACGTGGCGATCGGCGCGCAGTCGCCGGACATCGCCCAGGGCGTCGACACCGCGTACGAGAGCCGCGTCGAGTCGATCGACGACGAGATCGCGCGGCAGGGTGCCGGGGACCAGGGCCTGATGTTCGGGTACGCGAACACCGACACGGACGAGCTGATGCCGCTGCCGATCGCGCTCGCGCACCGGCTGTCGCGCCGGCTCACCGAGGTCCGCAAGAGCGGCGTGCTGCCCTACCTGCGACCGGACGGCAAGACCCAGGTCACCATCGAGTACGACGGCGACAAGCCGGTCCGGGTCGACACGGTGGTCCTCTCCACGCAGCACGCGGCGGACGTCGACCTCGACGGCATGCTCGCGCCGGACGTGCTGGAGAAGATCGTCACCCCCGAGATCGGCGACCTCGGGCTGGACACGTCCAACGTCCGCCTGCTGGTCAACCCCACCGGCCGGTTCGTGATCGGCGGCCCGATGGGCGACGCCGGGCTCACCGGCCGCAAGATCATCGTCGACACCTACGGCGGGTTCGCCCGGCACGGCGGCGGCGCCTTCTCGGGCAAGGACCCGTCGAAGGTGGACCGCTCCGCGGCGTACGCCATGCGCTGGGTGGCGAAGAACGTCGTGGCCGCCGGGCTGGCCGAGCGCATCGAGGTGCAGGTCGCCTACGCGATCGGCAAGGCGGCGCCGGTCGGCCTGTTCGTCGAGACCTTCGGCACCGCGCACGTCGACCCGGCCAAGATCGAGTCGGCCATCACCGAGGTGTTCGACCTGCGCCCCGCGGCGATCGTGCGCGACCTCGACCTGCTGCGCCCGATCTACGCCCCGACCGCGGCGTACGGGCACTTCGGTCGTAGCGACATCGCGCTGCCGTGGGAGGACACCTCGCGCGCCGAGGCGCTGAAGTCGGCCGCGGGCGGCTGAGCCCGGCGTTGACCGCACGAACGGCACTCGTGTGCGGTAGGTCCGCACGAGAGTGCCGTTCGTGCATCCCGGGAGCGTGTGAGGGGCTGGTGTGAGCAGGCCGGTGCGGAAGGCGCCCGCCTCCCGGACGCGCGGCGAGTGGAGCGCGGCGGCCGTGCAGCCCGTCGCGCGGGTGGCCGTCGACGTGCCGCTGCCGCACCTGGACCGGCCGTTCGACTACCGCGTGCCCACCCACCTGGACGAGCAGGCCCGGCCGGGCGTGCGGGTGCGGGTGCGGTTCGCCGGGCGGCTGGTCGACGGCTTCCTGCTCGAGCGGGCCGAGGAGTCCGGGCACACCGGGCGGCTGGCGTGGATCGACAAGGTCGTCTCGCCCGAGCCGGTGCTGACCCCGGAGGTCGCGACCCTGTGCCGGGCGGTCGCCGACCGGTACGCCGGGGTGTTCGCCGACGTCGTGCGGATGGCGGTGCCGCCGCGGCACGCCCGCGTCGAGGCGGAGGCCCCGCGCGAGCGGGAGCTGCCGCCCGTCGAGGCGCCCGACCCCGCGGGGTGGGCGCGCTACCAGCACGGCGCGGCCTACCTCGACGCCCTCGCCGGCGGCCGGGCCGCGCACGCCGTGTGGCAGGCCCTGCCGGGGGAGTCGTGGGCCGCCCGGTTCGCCGAGGCCGCCGCGGCGACCGTGGCGGCCGGGCGCGGGGCGCTCGTCGTGGTGCCCGACCAGCGGGACGTCGACGCCGCCTGCACCGCGCTCAGCGAGCGCCTGGGTGCCGACGCCGTGGTCGCGCTGACCGCCGAGCTCGGCCCGGCCGAGCGATACCGGCGCTGGCTCGCGGTGCGGCGCGGCGCCGTCCGCGCGGTCGTGGGGACCCGGTCGGCGGCGTTCGCGCCCGTCGAGAAGCTCGGCCTGCTCGCCGTGTGGGACGACGGCGACGACAGCCACGCCGAGCCGCGCGCCCCGTACCCGCAGGTCCGGGACGTGCTGGTGGCCCGGGCGCACGCCGCCGGCGCCGCCCTGCTGGTCGGCGGCTTCTCCCGCACGGCCGAGGCCCAGCTGCTGGTGGAGTCCCGGTGGGCGAGCCCGATCGTCGCCGACCGGGCCACCGTGCGCGCCGCCGCGCCGCGGGTCACCGCCATCGGCGAGACCGACACCCAGCTCGCCCGCGACCCCGACGCCCGCGCGGCCCGGGTGCCCGCCGTCGCGTTCGAGGCGGCGCGGCAGGCGCTCGGCGCGGGCCGCCCGGTGCTCGTCCAGGTGCCCCGCGCGGGCTACCTGCCCTGGCTGTCCTGCGCGCACTGCCGCGAGCCCGCCCGCTGCCGGCACTGCGCGGGCCCGCTCGGCCTGCCCCGCGGCGGGACGGACGCCGATCCCGGGCTGCCGACCTGCCGCTGGTGCGGGCGGGCCGAGCCGGCGTTCCGGTGCGGCGGCTGCGGGTCGCGACGGCTGCGCGCGGGCGTCGTCGGGTCGCGGCGGACCGCCGAGGAGCTGGGCCGGGCCTTCCCCGGTGTGTCCGTGCGGACGTCCGGGGGCGGGGCACCGGTGCTGGCCTCGGTGCCGGCGAAGGCCGAGATCGTCGTCGCGACGCCCGGGGCGGAGCCCGACGTCGACGGGGCCGCCGCCGGGTACGGCGCGGCGCTGCTGCTCGACGGCTGGGCCATGCTCTCCCGTGCCGACCTGCGGGTGGCCGAGGAGGCCCTGCGCCGCTGGCTCGCGGCCGCCGCGCTGGTCCGCCCGCACGCCGAGGGCGGGCGCGTGATCGTCGTCGCCGAGTCCGCGATCCCGGTGGTGCAGGCGCTCGTGCGCTGGGACCCGGCCGGGTTCGCCGCCGAGGAGCTCGCCTCGCGCGCCGAGGTCGGGTTCCCGCCGGCGGTGCGGATGGCGGCGGTGGAGGGCACGCCGGGCGCGGTGGCCGACGTGGTCGACGCCGTCCTCGCCGCCGCGCAGGACGGGGGACCGGAGGTCGAGGTGCTCGGCCCGGTGGAGATCGACACTCCGCCGGAGCCCGGGGAGGCCGCGGACGAGGTGCGGGAGCGGGCGCTGCTGCGCGTGCCGCGCACGGACGGCCGCGCGCTGGGCCGGTACCTGCACGCGGCGCAGGCCGCCCGGAGCACGCGCAAGGCGCCCGACGCCGTCCGCGTGCGGCTGGACCCGGCCGAGATCGGCTGACCCCCGGCCCGGGCCGGCGGAGCACCGGCGGCGCGCCCGGCCCGGCCGGGGCCGGGTGGCACAATCGGGGCAGATCCCGATCGTTTGGAGTTCCGTGTCCGTTCAGCCCGTCCGCCTGTTCGGCGATCCGGTGCTGCGCACCCCCGCCGCGCCCGTCACCACGTTCGACGCGGAGCTGCGCAAGCTCGTCGCCGACCTCACCGACACCATGCACGACGAGGGCGGCGCCGGCCTCGCCGCGCCCCAGATCGGCGTCGGGCTGCGCGTGTTCACCTTCGAGGTCGACGGCGTGGCCGGGCACATGGTCAACCCGACCTGGAACGCGGTCGACGGCGAGGAGCAGTTCGGCCCCGAGGGCTGCCTGTCCATCCCCGGCCTCGGCTGGGACTGCCGCCGGGCGCTGAACGTGGTCGCCACCGGCTGGAACATGCACGGCGAGCCGATCACGGTCGAGGGCACGGCCAAGCTCGCGCGGGCCATCCAGCACGAGACCGACCACCTCGACGGCGTGCTGTTCGTCGACCGGCTCGACCCGGAGACCCGCAAGCTCGCGATGTCCGAGATCCGGGCCGCCGACTGGTTCGGCCGCCCCGAGCCGGTCGTGAAGGTCAGCCCGCACCCGATGTTCGGGAAAGCCCGTTGAGGCTGGTCTTCGCGGGCACCCCGGAGCCGGCCGTGCCGGCGCTGCGGGCGCTGCTCGACTCGCCGCGCCACGAGGTCGTCGGGGTGCTGACCCGGCCGGACGCCCCCGCCGGGCGTGGCCGCCGGCTCGTCCGCTCGCCCGTGGGGGCACTGGCCGACGAGGCCCGTCTCCCCGTGCTCACCCCCGGGAAGCCCCGCGACCCCGAGTTCCTCGAGGCGCTGCGCGAGCTGGCGCCGGACTGCGTCCCCGTCGTCGCGTACGGCGCGCTGGTGCCGCGTGCGGCGCTCGACGTCCCGGCCCACGGCTGGGTCAACCTGCACTTCTCGCTGCTCCCGGCCTGGCGCGGCGCCGCGCCGGTGCAGGCGGCGATCAGGCACGGGGACGAGATCACCGGCGCCACCACGTTCCTGCTGGAGGAGGGCCTCGACACCGGCCCGACCTACGGCGTGGTCACCGAGGCGATCGGCGAGCGGGACACCTCCGGGGACCTGCTCGGCCGGCTCGCGCGCTCCGGCGCCGACCTGCTCGTCGCGACCATGGACGGCATCGAGGACGGCACGCTGCGCGCGGTGCCGCAGCCCGCCGAGGGTGTGTCGCACGCACCGAAGGTCACCGTGGCCGACGCCCGCGTGGACTGGTCGGCGCCCGCGGCGCCGCTGGACCGGCTGATCCGGTCGACCACGCCCGAGCCGGGCGCCTGGACGGAGTTCCGGGGTGCACGGCTGGGCCTGGGTCCGGTCACGCCGGTGCGGACCGGGGAGACCGACCTGAAGCCGGGCGAGCTGCGGGCGGAGAAGAAGCGGGTGCTGGTGGGAACGGCCACGGTGCCCGTGCAGCTGGGCGAGGTGCGCCCGGTGGGGAAGAAGGCGATGCCGGCGGCGGACTGGGCCCGCGGCGTCCGGATCGAGGCGGGGGAGTCGCTGTCGTGAGCGAGCAGGACGACGCGCGGCGCGGGGACGACCGGCCCCGGGACGACCGGCCCCGCGGCGACCGGCCCCGCGGCGACCGGTCCGACG
>NZ_JBEZDN010000225.1:0-5784 GCF_040648315.1 Pseudonocardia sp. NPDC049154 | reverse complement strand
GGTCCGCGGCCCGGCGCGGGGTGGCGTCCGATGGCCGGACGACGCGTCCGGTGTCGGTCCGGGCGCGCGAGCGGCGGCCGGGCGCGCCGTCGCCCACGCCGGGCACGGTGAACCGCCGGGCCGCGACCCGGCTCAGCCGGGCCGGGGCGCCGACGGGCATCGCGCTGCCGGAGCCCATGATCTCGGGGCGGTCCTGCGGGGCCTCGACCGCCTCACCGGGCTCTCGCGGCGGGGCCGACGGCGTGTGCGACTCGGGTCCTGCCTGGTCCGCGCGGGGCGGGGTCGGTGTGTTGCGGGCGGGATCCGCGGCCTCGTCGGCCGGGGGCTCCGCGTCGGGACCGCCGTCGGCCGCGTCCGGCGCGCCACCGCCCGGGTCGTCGCCGGGGTCCGTCGGGTCGGTCGGGTCCGTCGGGTCGGTCGGGTCGGTCGGGTCGGTCGGGTCGGTCGGGTCGGTCGGGTCCTCGGGCCCCAGGTCCTCCTCCGCGTCCCGCAGGGCCTCGTCGAGGTCCTTCTCGTCGATACCGGGCTCGTCGAAGGGATCCCGGCGGCGCCGGTGCGGCAGCGCCAGCCGCGCCGCGACCCGCACGTCGTCCTCGGCGACGGCGTCGGCGCCCCGCCAGGCGGCGTGCGCGACCGCGGTCCGTGCGATGACCAGGTCGGCGCGCATGCCGTCGACGTCGAACCGGGCGCACACGAAGGCGATCCGGCGCAGCTCCCGGTCGCTCAGCCGCACGGCGTCGACCCGGTCCCGCGCGGCGACGATCCGCTCGGCCACCTCGGCGTCGGCCGCCGCCCAGGTCCCGGCGAAGCCGGCCGGGTCGGCCTCGAACGCCATCCGCCGCCGGACGACCTCGACGCGGGTGTCGACCTCCCGTGCCGCCCGCACCTCCACGGTCAGCCCGAACCGGTCGAGCAGCTGCGGCCGCAGCTCGCCCTCCTCCGGGTTCATCGTCCCGACCAGCAGGAACCGGGCCGCGTGCGAGACCGAGACGCCGTCCCGCTCGACGTGCGCGCGACCCATGGCGGCGGCGTCGAGCAGCAGGTCGACGAGGTGGTCGTGGAGCAGGTTGACCTCGTCGACGTAGAGCACGCCGCGGTGCGCGTCGGCCAGCAGCCCGGGCTGGTAGGCGCGGGTGCCCTCGGACAGCGCCTTCTCCAGGTCGAGCGAGCCGACCAGCCGGTCCTCGGTGGTCCCCACGGGGAGCTCGACGAGCCGGGCCGGCCTGGTCGTGGAGCCACCGGAGTGCGGTGCGTCGGGGCAGGACGGGTCCGGAGCGGCCGGGTCGCAGCCGAAGCGGCAACCCTCCACGACGTCGAGCGCCGGCAGCAGGGCCGCGAGGGCGCGCACCGCCGTCGACTTGGCGGTGCCCTTCTCGCCGCGCACCAGTACCCCGCCGACGCCGGGGTGCACGGCGTTGAGGACCAGGGCCAGGCGCAGGTCGTCGTGCCCGACGACCGCCGAGAAGGGGAAGGCGGCACCGCTCGCGGTCGTGCTCATCGCCGCGACTCTGCCAGACCGGTCGCCAGCACCGGGAGATCCGCGGGGGCACCGTGACTGATCACATGTTCAAGTGCGGCCGTGTCCAGGTGTTGCTCGACGAGGTCCGCCAGCAGGTCGAGCTGGGCGGTCCGCTCCGCCGCGAACGACGTGTCCGGGGCCGGGCGGAACCCCTTCCGACCTGACTGTTCGGCCAGCCGGGTCAGCAGGAGGCGGCGGAACGCGTCGTTCTCCAGCAGGCCGTGCCAGTGGGTGCCGACCACGGCGCCGGCGTCGGACCCCTCGCCGTCGAGCAGCTCGGGGTCACCGGACCGCACGACGCGGCCGTGGTGGATCTCGTAGCCGCGCACCGGCACGCCGAGCGCGGTGCCGGTGGGGGTGCCGAGGTGCTTCTCGCGGTCGAAGGCGATCTCCAGGTCGAGCAGCCCGAGCCCGGCGACGTCGGCGCCCGCCGGCACCTCCACGCCCGGATCGGTGATCCGCCGGCCCAGCATCTGGTAGCCGCCGCAGATCCCGAGGACCGGCTTGCCCTCGGCGGCGTGCGCAGCGATCGCGTCGGCCAGGCCCGACGCCCGCAGCCAGGTCAGGTCCGAGACGGTCGCCTTGGACCCCGGCAGCACGACGACGTCGGCGTCGAGGATCCGCGACGGCTCGGTCACGTACCGCACCGCGACGCCGGGTTCGCAGGCCAGGGCCTCGGCGTCGGTCGCGTTGGAGATCCGCGGCAGCCGGACCACCGCGACGCGCAGCCACTGCTCGCCGAGCGGCGGGGCCGGGCGGCCGAGCACCCCGTCGGCGACGGCGGAGAGGGAGTCCTCGGCGTCGAGCCACAGGCGGTCCGACCAGGGGACGACGCCGAGGGTGGGCCGCCCGGTCAGGGCCCGGAGCTGCTCCAGCCCCGGGGCGAGCAGCGCGGGGTCGCCGCGGAACTTGTTGATCACGAAGCCGGCGATCCGGGCCTGGTCGGCCGGGTCGAGGACGGCGACGGTGCCGAACAGGTGCGCGAGCACGCCGCCGCGGTCGATGTCCCCCACCACGATCACCGGCAGGTCCGCGGCCTGCGCCAGGCCCATGTTGGCGAGGTCGGTGGCCCGCAGGTTGATCTCGGCGGGCGAGCCGGCCCCCTCGCAGACCACGACGTCGAACCGGGACCGCAGGTCGGCCAGGGTCTCCGTGACGACCTCGAGCAGGGCGGCGGTCCGGGTCCGGTAGGACAGGGCGGAGACGTTCCCGTCCGCCCGGCCCCGGACCACCACCTGCGAGGTCCGGTCGCTGCCCGGCTTGAGCAGCACGGGGTTGAACGCGACGCTCGGCTCGAGGCCGCAGGCGTGCGCCTGCATCGCCTGGGCCCGGCCGATCTCCCCGCCGTCGACGGTGACGACGGAGTTGTTGCTCATGTTCTGGGCCTTGAACGGGGCGACGGACACCCCCCGCCGGCGCAGCGCGCGGCAGATGCCCGCCACCAGGGCGCTCTTGCCGGCGTCGGACGTCGTACCCGCCACCAGCAGGGCACCGCTCGGATCCACGCCGAGCAGTCTCCGTCAGAAGAGGCGGCAGAGGCCCGGCGGGGTGCTGCGGATGCCGAGGTTGCCGGTCCAGGTGTTGGCGGTGCCGGCGGTCCTGGTGCCCTTGCTCTGGTCGGTGCAGTCGGACGCGGCGTTCTGGAAGGAGCGGTTGCCGGTCACGGTGACGCCGGCGTTGGCGGCGCCCTCCAGCAGGATCCCGACCCCGGTGCTCTGCGCGACGGTGTTGCCGCTGACCGTGCCGGAGGTCTGGGCGTCGAAGCGGATGCCGTTGAGGCGGTCGACCACGGTGTTGCCGGTGACCGTCAGGCCCGTGTTCTTCACCGGGCTGAAGGCCTGGCCGACGGAGATGCCGTTCTTCGCGCCGCCGGTGAGGACGTTGCCGGTGACCTTCACGTTCTTCGTCGCGCCGCCGACGAGGATGCCGGTGCCGACGCCCGTGGTGGCGGTGGGGCGCCGGACCACCTGGTTGTTCGCGACGACCAGGCCGTCGACGTTCGTGACGACGGCGAAGGTGGCGTCGTCGACGCTCTGGTTGCGCTCGATGCGCAGGGGGGTCGACCAGCTCGTCGGGTCGCCGGCGGTGTTGACGGCGGCCGCGGCGTTGCCGTCGTGGCCGGTGAACAGGTTGTCCGAGATGGTGAGGTTGTTCGCCGGGCCGCAGCAGAGGAACACGCCGGCCTGGCCGCCCTCGCCGTTGTTCTCGGCGAAGCGGTTGCGGGTGACGGCGCCGGCGACCTGGCCGTTGGAGTTCATGTTCACGCCGAAGCTGAAGCGGGTGATCACGTTGTTGGTGATCGTGATGCCGGAGCCACGGTCGAAGGCGAGCACGCCGCCCGTGGAGGCGCCCTTCGTCTGGGTGGCGTTGCTGATCGTGAAGCCGTCGATCCGGACGTTCGAGACGCCACCGGCGACAGTGAACCCGGAACCGCCCCTGCCGTCGACCACCGACTCGGCCCTGAGGTCGGTCCGGCCGCTGCGGGCGTCGACCCCGGACTGGGCGCCGAGGAGGGTGATCGGCTTCGTCAGCGTGATGGTGCCGGTGTAGGTGCCCGGGCAGACCTTCACCGTGGCTCCCGACGGAGCCGCGGCGATCGCGGCGGCGAGGTCCTTCGTCGCGGGACCGCAACCCACCGGGATCGCCCCGGGTGGGGTCACCTGCGCCGGAACCGCCCCGAGGGCGCCGGGCTCCGCGGCGCCCGCCGTCCCCGCCCCGGCGATCGCGATCCCCGCGGCGACCACCGCGACCAGCACCGGGCGGACCGTACGGCCCCCGACCGTCCGCGGTGCCCCGCGCACAGCACTCCCCCTCATGAACGCCCCCTCCGACGTGACCCCGGTCGCGGCCGGACGTGGCCGCGCTCCTCGGGATGGGCGAAGGATGGCGGCGGGTGAGCACGGCGGCGCCGACCTCCACCAGCTCGGGTGACACGTGCCAGCCCACCGGGTGACGGCCGACACCATCGGCGACCGGACACGGTCCCGATCGGTGCCGGGCGGGGGTGACCGGCGGCGAGGCGGCGGAACCCGCCGTCCGCGGGGCGCCTACCGTAGGGGCATGCGCTTCCTGCTGCGCCCGGGCTGGATCGCCTTCGTGGTGGTGGTCCTCGGCTTCGCCGTGGCGTGCTACACGCTGCTGGCCCCCTGGCAGTTCGGACGCGAGGAGCAGCGCCAGGCGCAGCAGCACGCGATCGACGCCGCCAACACCACCCCGCCGGTCCCGTTCGCCCAGCTGGTCCCCGGCTCCGAGGTCGACCCGGGCGACGAGTGGCGCCAGGTCACGCTGTCCGGCACCTACCTGCCGCAGGCCGAGGTGCTGGTCCGGCTGCGCTTCGTCGACGGCAAGCCCGCCTCCGAGGTGCTGACTCCCGTCCGGCTCGACGACGGCCGCACCGTCGCCGTCGACCGGGGCTCCATCACCATGGACGACGGCCAGGCCGTCCCCGGCTACCCCGCCGCCCCCGCGGGGCCGGTCACGCTGACCGGCCGGCTGCGCGTGAACGAGACCGACACCAGCGGCCGCGCCCCGGCCACCGAGGGCGGCCACCTGCAGATCTACGCCGTCGACTCCCGTCAGCTGGCCTCGGCGACCGGCACGCAGGACATGGTCGAGGGATACCTGCAGCTCGGCGCGGGCCAGCCGGGTGTCCTCACGCCGATCCCGGTCACGCCCGCCACCACCGCGGCGCCGTTCACCAACGGCTCGTACGCCCTGCAGTGGCTGACCTTCGGCGCGATCGCGATCATCGCGCTGGGCTACTTCATCCGGCTCGAGGTGCTGCAGCGGCGCGGGAGGCGGGAGACCAGGGCGAGCCTGCGGGACGCCCTCTCGGGCCGTGACCTCGACCCCTCCGTCGACGACGACCCCGCCCCCCGCTGACGCCCGCCCCGAGAAGGAGCTGAGGGCGGGATCCGTCCGCCGATCCGGCCGTCAGCTCCTGATGATCACGAGGGTCATGATGATCGTCGCCGGCCCAGCCCCGCCGCCGCCGCCACCGCCACGCCTGCGGCGAGCAGCCCGACACAGCGGGAGAGGCGGGCGGCGCGCACCAGGTCGGCGGGGACGGGAGCGGAGCCGCGGCCGAGGGTGGGCCGGTCCTCCGCCCCGTAGGCGTACTCCGTCCGTCCACCCAGCCGCACGCCCAACGCCCCCGCGGCGGCCGCCTCCACCGGGCCGGCATTGGGGCTGGGCGCAGAACCTGGTGCAGTCCGCGCTCGACGCCTTCGGCGAGCTGCACGTGCTCGTCAACAACGCCGGCATCC
>NZ_JBEZDN010000224.1:0-5790 GCF_040648315.1 Pseudonocardia sp. NPDC049154 | reverse complement strand
CCGGGAGCTCGCGGCCGTCGCCGGCGCCCGTCCGGTGCCCGTGCCGCGGGCGCTGGTGCGGGGCGTGCTCGGCCTGCTGAACCGGTTGCACCTGCTCGGCGCGACCACGGGCTGGTTCGACCTGGCCGTCGACACCCCGGCCATGGACACGGGCCGGGCCCGCCGCGAGCTGGACTGGTCGCCCGCGGTGGACACGGCCCGTGCCGCCCGGATCCTGCTCGACGCGCTCGCCGACACGGACCCGGGCGGCGCGCGGCTCAGCGCGCCGGCAGCACCCGGTCGAGGGTGACGGGCAGGTCCCGCACCCGCACGCCGGTGGCGTGCCAGGCGGCGTTGGCCACCGCCGCGGCCGTCCCGACGATGCCGATCTCGCCGATCCCCTTGGAGCCCATGGCGTTGACGTAGGGGTCGTCCTCGTCGACCCAGTGCGCCTGCAGGTCGCCGACGTCGGCGTTGGCCGGCACGTGGTACTCGGCCAGGTCGTGGTTGACGACGTGGCCGGTGCGCGGGTCGAGCAGGCTCTGCTCGTGCAGGGCCATGCCCAGCCCCATCGTCATGCCGCCCAGGAACTGCGAGCGGGCCAGCCGCGGGTTGACGATCCGCCCCGCCGCGAACACCCCGTACAGCCGGGGCACCCGGACCTCGCTGGTGTCGGCGTGCACCCGCACCTCGGCGAACTGGGCGCCGAAGGCCGACATCACGTAGTCCTCCTCGGCCGCGTTCGGGTTCACCGACCCGGACGCCCCGTCGCCGTCGTGCGGCGTGTCCCCGTACTTGTCCCGGAACTCCCGCACCGCCTCGACCAGCGCCGATCCCCACGTGGTGGTGCCGGACGAGCCGCCCGCCACCGAGGCCTCGGGGTGGTCGGTGTCGCCGATCAGCACGTCGACGTCCTCGACCGGTACGCCGAGTGCGTCGGCGGCGATCTGCGGGAGCACGGTCCAGGTGCCGGTGCCGAGGTCGGCGGCGCCGATCCGCGCGATGTACCGGCCGCCGTCGTAGGTGACCGTGGCCGTCGACTTCGGCATCCGCATCGTCGGGTAGACCGACGCCGCCACGCCGGTGCCGACCCACCACCCGTCCTCGAGGCGCAGGCCGGGGCGGTGGTCGCGGCCGGCCCAGCCGAAGCGCGCTGCGCCCTCGCGCAGGCAGGCCACGAGGTTGCGCGAGGAGAACGGCTTCCCGGTCTCCGGGTCGACCTCGGGCTCGTTGCGGATCCGCAGCTCGACCGGGTCGAGGCCCAGCTCGGCGGCGAGCTCGTCCATCGCCACCTCGGGGCCGAACATGCCCGGGCACTCGCCCGGCGCCCGCATCCACGACGGGACCGGGACGTCGAGCGCCGCCAGCCGGTGCGTGGTCCGCCGGTTCGGCGCGGCGTACATGTTCCGGGTCGGCACGCCCGTCTGCTCGGCGAACTCCTTGATCCGCGAGGTCTGTTCGACGACGTCGATCGCGATGCCGCGCAACGTCCCGTCCCGCTCGGCGGCGAGCTGCATCCGCTGGATCGTGGGGGTGCGGTAGCCGGCGAGGGAGAACATCTGCTGGCGGGTGAGCGCGAGCCGGACCGGTCGGCCGGGGACCGCGCGGGCCGCCATCGCCGCCATGATCACGTTGGCGTGCGGGGTGCCCTTCGACCCGAACCCGCCACCGACGTACGGGCACACCACCCGCACCTGCTCGGGCTCCAGCCCGAAGATCGGCGCGACGGTCTGCCGGACGGGGTGCACGCCCTGGGTGGAGTCCCAGAGGGTGAGGTGCCCGTCGTCCCCCGGTCCCGGTTCCCACAGCGCCGTCGTGGCGTGCGGCTCCATCGGGTTGTTGTGGTGCATCGGCGTCGTGTACGTCTGCTCGAGCGTCACCGGGGCCCCGGCCATCGCCGCCGCCATGTCGCCCTCGTGCGTGTCCGGGGGATAGGTCGGGTTGACCGACTCCGGGGTGTAGAGGTCGTCGCGGTCGGCCGAGAGCAGCGCGTCGGCCTCCTCCTCGGCGTAGGTCACGCGCACCAGGTCCGCGGCCTCGCGGGCCACCTCGTCCGTCTCGGCCAGCACCGCGGCCACGATCTGCCCGCGGAAGCCGATCTCCGTGCCCTGCAGCACGGCGAGCTCGGCGTCGTCGGTGGAGGCGAGGCGCTCGGCGTCCGTGCCGGTCAGCACCCCGACGACGCCGTCGAGGGCAGTGGCCTCGGCGGCGTCGACCCCGGTCACGCGCCCCCGCGCGATCGTGGCCTGCACGATCCGGCAGAACAGCGGGTCGGCGACCGGCGTCTCGTCGGCGTACACGGCGGTGCCACGGACCTTCGCGCCGCCGTCGCGGCGGGGGAGATCCTGCCCGATGGCCCTCGGTTCCAGGGTGGCGGTCATGCGCGGGCCTCCTCTCCGGCCAGCGCGCGCAGCGTGCTCACCAACGTCCCGGTGAGCAGCGGGATCTTGAACGCGTTGCCGCCGTCGAACCCCTCCTGCGGGCGGGCGTCGGCCAGTTCGGCCTCGGCGGCGGCGCGGTAGGACTCGTCGGTGGCCGGGGCGCCGCGCAGCGCCTCCTCGGCCCGGCGGGCCCGCCAGGGCTTGTGCGCGACCCCGCCGAACGCGACCCGCGCGTCGCGGATCTCGCCGCCGGCCACGTCGAGGCAGGCGGCCACGGACACCAGGGCGAAGGCGTACGAGGCCCGGTCCCGCACCTTCCGGTACCGGGAACGCGCGGCGATCGGCGCCTCCGGCAGGTCGATCGCGGTGATCAGCTCGCCGTGCGCGAGCACGGTGTCCTGCGAGGGGGTGTCCCCGGGCAGGATGTGCAGGTCGGTGAGGGGCACGGTGCGGTCCCCGTCCGGCCCGAGCACCTGGACCTGCGCGTCGAGGGCGGCCAGCGCCACCGCCATGTCCGACGGATGGGTGGCGATGCAGTGCTCGGAGGCGCCGAGGATCGCGTGGTTGCGGGTGGCCCCGCCGATCGCGGTGCAGCCCGAGCCGGGCTCGCGCTTGTTGCACGGCGTCGTGACGTCCTGGAAGTACACGCAGCGGGTGCGCTGCAGCGGGTTCCCGCCGGTCGTGGCCATGTTGCGCAGCTGCCCGGAGGCGCCGGCGAGGAGCGCCTCGGCCAGCACCGGGTAGCGCCCGCGGACCCGGTGGTCGGCCGCGAGGTCGGAGTTGCGCACGGCGGCGCCGATGCGCAGCCCGCCGTCGGGCAGGTCCTCGATCTCGGCGGAGGTCAGCGCGGTGACGTCGACCAGCAGCCCGGGCCGGGCCACGCCCAGCCGCAGGTGGTCGACGAGGTTGGTGCCGCCGGCGAGGAAGGCGGCGTCGGGCCGCTCGGCCACGGCGAGGACGGCCTCGCGGGCGTCGGGCGGGGTGGCGTAGGCGAAGGGCCTCATCGGCGCACCCCTTCCGCCACCTCGGCCACCGCCGCGCGGATGCCCTTGTAGGCGCCGCAGCGGCACAGGTTGCCGCTCATCCGTTCCGCGATCTCGCGGTCGACGGCCTCCGGGTCGCCCAGGTCCGGCCCGCCCGCCACGTCGGCGGTGGCGGCGCTGGGCCAGCCGCGTTCCAGTTCGTCGAGCACGCCGACGGCCGAGCACACCTGCCCGGGCGTGCAGTAGCCGCACTGGAAGGCGTCGTGGTCGACGAACGCGCGGTGCACGGGGTGGTCCTCGTCCGGGCCCGGCGCGAGCCCGGCCGCCGTCGTGACCTCGGCGCCGTCGTGGGCCACGGCGAGGGCGAGGCAGCCCAGGATGCGGCGGCCGTCGACGAGCACGGTGCACGCGCCGCACTGGCCGTGGTCGCACCCCTTCTTCGGGCTGGTGGCCCCGAGCCGCTGCCGCAGCGCGTCGAGCAGCGAGGTCCGGGTGTCGACGCGGAGGTGGTGGGTGGCGCCGTCGACCCGCAGGGTCAGTTCGGTCTCCATGCGGGGGGACTTCCCGGAACTCCCCGGTCCATCCCGGAACGTGGCATGAACCGGCGCCGCCGCGGTACCCGTCGGACATGGCCATCGCGACGATCGACCCCAGCACCGGCGACCGGCTGAAGACCTTCGACGCGCTCACCGCCGAGCAGCTCGACGCGAAGATCATGGCGTCGGCGCACGCGTTCCGGCACTGGCGGGACGTGCCGATGGAGCGCCGGTCCGCCCTGTTCCGGGACCTGGCCGCCCTGCTCGACGGGGACGCCGAGGAACTCGGGGGCCTCGCGACGCTGGAGGTCGGCAAGACCTACGCCTCGGCTGTCGCCGAGGTGCACAAGTGCGCGAAGGGATGCCGCTACTACGCGGACAACGCCGAGGGGATGCTCGCCGACGTGCCGCACGCGGTGGAGGGGGCCCGGGTGCTCACCCGGTTCGAGCCGCTCGGACCCGTGCTGGCGGTGATGCCCTGGAACTTCCCGTACTGGCAGGTGTTCCGGTTCGCCGCCCCCGCGCTGATGGCGGGCAACACCGGGCTGCTGAAGCACGCGTCGAACGTGCCGCAGTGTGCCCTGGCCATCGAGGACGCGTTCCTGCGCGCCGGGTTCCCGGAGAACGTGTTCCAGACACTCCTGGTCGGCTCGTCGGAGATCGAGAAGGTCATCGCCGACGACCGGGTCCGCGGCGTGACCCTGACCGGCAGCGAGCCGGCGGGCCGCGCGGTGGCCGCCGCGGCCGGCCGGCAGATCAAGACCAGCGTGCTCGAGCTGGGCGGGAGCGACCCGTTCGTCGTCATGCCCTCGGCCGACCTCGACACCGCCGTCCGCAACGCCGTGACCTCGCGGACCCTCAACAACGGCCAGTCCTGCATCAACGCCAAGCGCTTCATCGTGCACACGGACGTCGCGGACGAGTTCACCCGGCAGCTGGGCGAGGCGATGGCGGCGCTGACGGTCGGCGACCCGATGGACGAGAACACCGACGTCGGCCCGCTGTCGTCGGGCGACGCGGTGAAGACGCTCGACCAGCAGGTCCGCGACACGGTCGCGGCGGGCGCCACGGTCGTCACGGGCGGGGAGCCGGGGAGCGGGCCGGGCTTCTACTACCCGCCGACCGTGCTGGCCGACATCCCCGACGGTTCGCCCGCGCACCGTGAGGAGCTGTTCGGGCCCGTCGCGACCGTGTGGCGCGCGCAGGACCTCGACGACGCCATCCGCATCGCCAACGACTCGCCCTTCGGCCTCGGCGGCAGCGCCTGGACGAACGACGAGGCCGAGCAGCAGCGGCTCGTCCGGGAGATCGAGACCGGGATGATCTACGTCAACCGGTTCACCGAGTCGACGCCCGAGGTGCCCTTCGGCGGCGCCAAGAACTCCGGCTACGGCCGGGAGCTCGCCGAGTTCGGCCCGCGGACCTTCGTCAACGCCAAGACGGTGTGGATCGAGGGCGGCTGACCGGGCCGCCCGGTCGAGTGGCCGCTCCGCTGCTCGGCTGCCCGCCGCAACGCCGGGGGTGCACGGACCCTCACGCCGCGCACCGTCGCCGGATCGTGACCTTCGAGCGCATGGATGATCACCCATCCGGGTACAAGCGATCACCACCGGGCGCACAGGGTGCCCGGCCGTCGAAGGAGACGCCGTGATCATCCTCGGACTCATACTTCTCGTGGTCGGCTTCCTGACCGGGTTGTCCCTGCTCTACTACATCGGCGCGATCCTGCTGATCCTGGGCGTGATCTTCCTGGTCCTCGGCCGCACCGGCCGCCCCGTCGGCGGGCGCAAGGTCTGGTTCTGAGGTCGGGCCGGGTCAGCCCGGCCATGGTGCCGGCGTGGAACATCGGCATGGCGAGGTAGACGGTCGAGTCGGCGTCGAGCCCGGCGTCGACGACGAGCCCGGTGGCCC
>NZ_JBEZDN010000223.1:0-6170 GCF_040648315.1 Pseudonocardia sp. NPDC049154 | reverse complement strand
GGCGCGGGAGCCGAGCGGGTCCGCGGGCCACGCGGCGGTGACCTGCTCGGCGAGCACCGGGTTCTCGGCGCCCTCCTCCGGCGGCGGCCGCAACGGCGCGGTCACCCCGGCCGAACCGGGTCCGCGGCGCAGCCACACCGTCACGGCCGTGTGCGCCGCCACCCGCTCGCCGGCCGCCGGCTTCTGGTCCCCCACCCGGAAGTCCGCCGCCTCGGGCCCGAGGAAGGGCAGCAGCTCGGGATCGGCGCTCACGATGTCCAGGCGCTCCTCCTGCAGCCGCAGCCGGGCGGCGTCCCAGGTCATCCCGACGACGTCGGGCACCGTCACGGGGCGGGCGGCGAGGTCCCGGGCGGCCTCGTCGGCGGCGCGCCGCAGCGGATCGGGGTCCTCCTCGTCGAGCTCCCGCCAGCGCTCCCAGGCCGACTGCCGGGTGATGCCGAGCCGTGTCGCGATCTCCGCCCACGACCGCCGGCCGGCCCGGGCGTCCCGCACGGCCTCCAGTTCCGCCCTGTCGAGCAGGCGGCGCAGGGACCCGATGTCGGAGAGGGCGTCGAGCGCCCCGGCACGGGCCCGCCTGCCGGCGAGGCGGTCGAGCGCCTCCCGGGCCTCCCGCCACGGATCCACGGCCACGCTGTCAGGCTAGCCTGACGCGGGCCGCCCGCCAACGGGTCAGGTCCGGCCCACGACCAGTCGGTCGAGCATCCGGCGCAGGGGTTCCGGATCCCCGGCGTGCGCGGCGACCGACGCCCGGACGTTCTCCCCGCGGTCGAGTGCGGCCCACCGGATCCGGTGGCCGGCGTCGCGGGCGAGCTGGGCGAGGAAGGCCCGCTGGGCGCGCCCGTTGCCCTCCCGGAACGGGTGCAGCTCGTTGATCCCGGCGAGGAGCCCGGCCAGCCCGGCGACGAAGTCCGCGCGGGCGCGGCCGCGCAGGTGCCCGTCCCGGGCGAGTGCGTCGAAGAGGGCGGCCGCCCGGTCCTCGAGCTCGGCGGGCGGGCAGAAGAGCCGGCCCTTGCCGAGCGCGACCGTGCGCAGCTGCCCGGCCCACGGATAGACGTCGGCGAAGACGTGCCAGTGGAAGGCCTGCAGATGGGCGAGGTCGTAGCCGCCGGGCACGGGCCGCAGCTCCAGCCCGGCCAGCCGGGCCGCGGTGAAGTCGGCCTCGGCGGCGGCGAGCGCGACGGGATCGGTCAGGCCGAGCCGGTTGCGGAGGACGCCGCTGCGGAGATCGAGGTAGGGATCCCAGCTCAAGCCGGGCGGTGCGGGCGGTAGTGCGCGGTCAGCCGCGCGACGGCCTGCTCGGGGTCCAGCTCGCCGCGGGCGATGGCCTCGCACAACGACAGCCCCGTGCTACTGGGCTCCAGACCCTCGGCGCGGACGGAGCCGAGCGCCTCGTCGACCGCATCGCGGCAGCGCACGGCCGCGGGCGGGGCGGACTCCCGGGTCACGTGCACGCCGGCGAGACTACCGGAGCACGACCCCCCGGGCCGATCCCGTCCCGTCGCCTCGTGATCATGCGTGACCGAGGCCACCGGGCCGGATCGGAACACCGTGGAGTGTTGAGCGTTTGACCATTTCGTGACGACAGTGACTGACAGCCCCGTGACCCTCCCCGTCCTCGACGACGCGGGCCGCGCAGCGCTCTTCACCGAGGCCCGGACGGCCAACACCTTCTCCCCGGAGCCCGTCTCCGACGAGACCCTCCGCGCGGTCTGGGAGCTGGCGAAGTGGCCGCCGACGGCCGCCAACACCCAGCCCCTGCGCGTGACCTTCGTGCGCAGCGAGGAGGGCAAGCAGCGGCTGCTCCCGCTGCTCGCCGAGGGCAACCGGGCGAAGTCCCGGAAGGCCCCGGTCGTGGCGATCCTGGCCGCGGACCTCGACTTCCACGAGTTCGTGCCGCAGACCTTCCCGGCGCGCGCCGAGATGAAGGACGCCTTCGAGGCCTCCGGCCGCGAGGGCCGCGAGGACATGGCCCGCTTCAACTCCACCCTGCAGATCGGCTACTTCCTGCTCGCCGCCCGCGCCCACGGGCTGGCCACCGGCCCGATGGCCGGCTTCGACCACGACGCCGTGACCGCCGAGTTCTACCCGGGCGGCCGCGAGAAGGTCCTGCTGGTCGTCAACCTCGGCCACCCCGGCCCCGACGCCTGGTTCCCGCGGCTGCCGCGCCTCGAGCACTCCGACGTGGTCCGCTGGGCCTGACGACCCGCCGCTCCCCCGCCCCCGACGCCCGGTCCGCCCCGCCGCGGACCGGGCGTCGCGCGTCGGCACGCCCAGCGCGAACAGTGCTCGCCCGGGGCGAAAACCGATCGCCCCGCCATCGACCGGCGAGTACCAACATCCGGTATGACCGGCCCCGTCCTGCACCCGATCGTCGCCGAGGGACTCGTCCGGGAACGGCACGCGGACCTGCTCCGCGCCGCCGAGGTCGCGCGGCTGCGCCGCATCGCGCGCCGGCGCCCGGTCGCACCGTCCCCGCTGCGTCGACGGGTCGGATGGGCGCTGGTGGAGGTCGGCCTGCGGCTCGCGGTCGGGCGTGCCGCCCCCCGGGTCACGGGCTGAGCGGCCCCGTCCCGCACTCCTCCGGTTCCGCGCCGCGGCGGAACACCCGCGCCGACCCGTGCAGCGTCACCGCCCCGTCGGACACCCGGAGCCACCCGCCCTCGCGGAGCCCGACGACGGGCACGGCGTTCTCCTCGAGGAACTCCCGGATCCGCTCCTCCCGCGTCTCGCCCATGTGGGCCGACCCCGGTACCGGGTCGAGGTAGTGCGGGTTCACCTGGAAACCGACGAGACCGAGCGCGGCGAACCCGGCGGGCTCGACGATCGGCATGTCGTTGGTGGTGCGGATCGTCGGGCAGGCCAGGTTGGTACCGGCGCTCGCGCCGCCGTACCGGGCCCCGTCGGCGACGGCCGCGCGGATCGCGGCGAGACCGTCGAGCCGCTGCAGGGCCCGGAGCAGCCGGAACGTGTTGCCGCCGCCCACCCACACCGCCTCGGCGGTGCGCAGGGCCGCGGCCGGGTCGGGCTCGGCGTGCACGCTGCGCAGCCGCAGCCCGGCCCGGGCGAAGGCGGCACCGATCGCCTCGGCGTAGCCCGCGTGGTCGGAAAGGGCGTACGGCACGAAGCGCACCTCGCGGCCCGCGTAGAACTCTGCGAGCGGGGCGTGCGCGAGCGTCGGCGCGCCGTGGTTCGTGGAGTTCGACAGCAGCAGGAGTTCGCTCACGCCGATCATCCCAGCACGCTCGGTGCCCCGTTCTCCTGCGCGGATCTATCCAGCGGTCATCGTCTGCACGCTCAGCTGGTTCCCCGGCAGCTGCTCGGCCGCACACCCGGTCGTCTCGAACGGCACGAAGGCGGACTGGGTGTTCCCCGGCGGGTAGACCCGCAGGCCCCGCACCGGCGTCGGCCGGCAGGTGGCGGCGTCGAAGTTCTGGACGTTCACGAGCTGGAGCTGCGCCGCCGCCGACCCGTCGGGCCCCAGTCGCACCTCGCCGCCCCGCTCCCCGGACATCGCCGCGGCGGGCCCGACCTGGTGCCCGTCGTCGCCGGTCACGTAGGAGACGCCCGGGAACCCGCGGAGCTGGCAGGTGGTCCCACCGGTGTTGGTGAAGACCAGCGGGCGGTAGCTGGAGCCCGCGCCGGCGTCGCCGGCCCCCAGGGTGATCCGCAGCGAGGCCGTGGGGCAGTTGGGCGGGGCGAGCGGCTCCCCGCCAGCCGGGCTCGTGGCGGCCGCGTCCGTGGTGCTGGCGGGCGGTGTTGCCGGCGCGGAGGTCGGTGCGCCGCTCGCAGCCGGTGCGCCCCCGTTGACCTCGTCCGTGCCGCCGGAGCAGCCGGCGAGCAGGAGCGTGGCGGCTGCGAGGCCGACCGCGGCGAGCCGGCGCGTGGTCGTGATCGACATGTGCTCCCCTTCCCCGACGCCGGACCCCCGGTCCGGCGGGAGCCGGGAGGGACCGGCTCTTGTCAGGGGGACGGGCGGGACGGCCGAGGGGTTGCGCCGCGGAACGATCTTTCTGGGCCGAACGGCCCCTCCGGGACCCGCCGGGTGGCCGTCAGCCCGCCGACCGGAGCACGGCCCGGCGGGCGGCGCGGGAGACCGCGGACACCACCGCCTCGGCCGGGCCGCGGATCCGCAGCGCGCGGGCGACCAGCCCGATCACCAGGCACCAGCCGACGTGCCAGAGCAGCGTCGCGACCCCGGTGTTGCCGAGGATCGCGAGCGACGCGACGTGCAGGGCGTACAACGTGAGCGGCACCGCCCCGATCGCCGCGAGCGGCACGACGAGCGTCGGGACGCGCCCCGCGACCAGGAGAGCCGCGCCCAGCACGGCGACCGCGCCGCCGGTCGTCTGGGCGAGGTCCAACGGGGTGCCGGAGTGGGGGGCCTCGGCGGCGAGCCACCACCAGGTGTCGACGGGAACGGTGCCGTAGCGCTGTACGCGCAGGGCGTCGGCGCTCGACGCCGCGGTGATCGCCTCGGCCCCGCCGGCCGCCAGCAGGACGGCCGACGCGACCGTCGCCACGACCGCGAGCGCGGCGCCCCCGCCCAGCAGCCACCACGCCGTCCGGGCGCGGCGCAGGTCGAGCCGCCCCACGGCCAGCCCGGCGAGCAGGTAGGTCGACCAGGTCAGCACCGGGTAGTAGCCGGTCACCAGCAGGGTGCCGAGCGCGCCCCCGGGCTCGCCGAGCGACGACAGCCCGACCTGGGCGCCGGGACCGGGCGGCAGCCCTTCGCGCAGCAGCACGCTCAGGACGGGCGTGGCACCGCACGCGACGACGGCGCCGGCCGCGAGCACCCCGGCCCGCAGCCGCAGCAGCGGGATCGCGAGCAGGATGAGCAGGCCGTAGTAGGCGAGGATGACCGCGACCGGCGGCCGGAGCTCCACGAGCACGAGCCCGAGCAGCGCCACCAGCACCGCCCGCACGGCGAGGCCCGCCGCGGCGGCGAGGTGCAGCCGGCCGAGGGACGGGCCCGGGGGATCCGGCGGCCGCAGGCCGAGGTGACCGCCGGTGCCGAGCGCGATCCCCACCCCGAGGAGCAGCGCGAACAACGCGGAGGCCCGGCCGGCCGCGACCGCGCCGGTGATCGTCTCCCCGGTCGCTGTGTGCAGCGGCAGGACGTGCGTGGCCATCATGCCGAGCAGCGCGACCCCGCGCGCCGCGTCGACGCCCACGATCCGGTCCCGGACCGGGCGGGTGCCCGGCCCGGCGGGCACGGCCGTCACGGCCGGGCGGTGCCCGCTCCCACCGGGCCGGCGACCGGCACGCCCGCCCGGCGCAGCCACTCGTCGAGCGACCGCTGGGTGGTGACCAGGTCCGGCCGGCGGTCCGGGTCGGTGCGCAGGGCCTGCTTGAGCAGCGAGAGGTGCGCGGTGCGCCGGGGCAGGTGGGTGAGCTTGGCCCCGACGGCGGCGGCCCGCAGCCCGGAGATCGCGTCGGCGTGCCCGCCGCGCGGCGGGTAGCCGGTGAGGGCGAACGACACCGTGGCCGCCAGCTGCCAGACGTCCGAGCGCGTGGTGGCCTTCTGTCCCGCCGCGACCTCGGGGGCGAGGTAGTCCGGGGTGCCCAGCACGAAGCCGGTCATGGTCAGCGTGGAGTCCCCGGTCCGGCGGGCGATGCCGAAGTCGATCAGGTGCGGATGTCCGGCGGCGTCGACGATCACGTTGCCCGGCTTGAGGTCGCGGTGCAGCACCCCGCGGCGGTGGGCCGCGTCGAGGGCGCCGGCGACGCCGCTCCAGATCCGGGCGGCGGACACGTCGTCGACCGGTCCGCGCTCCTGCACCAGCCGCGAGAGCGGCACGCCCTCGACGTACTCCATCACGATGACCAGCCCCTCGAGCTGGGACAGGCCGGGATCGGACTTCGCGTGCACCAGGTCGTGGATCTGGACGCACTGCGGATGCCGGACGGCCGCGAGCGCGGCCGCCTCGCGACGGATCCGCTCCTCGGTCTCACCGTCGGGTGCGTGCGCCGACTTGAGCGCGACGGTGCGGCCGAGCTTGGCGTCGTGGGCCAGCCAGACCCGGCCGAAGCCGCCGGCACCGATGCGCTGGAGCACCCGGAAGCGCGGAGCCCTGCCGTTGAGCGGGGCGCCGCCCACCGGGACGGCGCCCATCGGGGCGGGCGGGCCCGGGAACGGTCCCGGCGCCGCGAGCGTCCCGCCCGGGCCGGTG
>NZ_JBEZDN010000222.1:0-6253 GCF_040648315.1 Pseudonocardia sp. NPDC049154 | reverse complement strand
ACCAGGATCGCGCCGAGCTTCGCCGTCGCGTACTGCAACACCGTCCACTCCGCCATGTTCGGCGCCCAGATCCCGACCCGGTCCCCCTTGACCACCCCCTCGGCCAACAAACCCAACGCCAGCGCGTCGACGTCGGCGCGCAGTTGGGCATAGGTCCACCGCCGGCCCGTCGGGACCTCGACCAGGGCCTCCCGCTCCGGGTCCGCCGCGACCGTCCGGTCGAAGTTGTCCCCGATCGTGTCCCCCAGCAACGGGACGTCCGAGGTCCCGGAGGCGTACGACGGCAGCGCGGGGGTGGAGGTGGTCACCTGCGTCCTCCTCGGAGGGTGGGGCGGCGCAGCGTTGTGCGCCCGGTCACGTGATCGCGACTCATCCTGCCGACGATCCGCCCCCGGGCGCCACCCTCCTGTGGGGGAGGAGCGGGAAAACGCCCTGCGGTCGGGCGATACGCTCGGACGATGCACGACCCCCGCGTCCTGCTCGATCCCGCCACCGACGCCGTGCGCAAGCTCGCGCGCCGCGGCTACTCCCTCGACCTGGAGCGCCTCGAGAAGCTCCTGGGCGGCCGCAACGCGGCCATCCAGAAGGGCGACGAGTCCCGGGCCGAGGCGAACCGGCTGCAGAAGGCGGTCAAGGGCGCGTCCCCGGAGGAGCGGCCCGCCCTCGTCGAGAAGGCGCGGGAGACGAAGGCCGCGATCACGCTCGCGGAGGAGGAGCACAAGGAGCTCGAGGCCCAGCTCACCGAGTACCTCCTCGAGATCCCGAACCTGCCCGCCGACGAGCTGCCCGACGGCGCCAGCGACGAGGACGCCGAGGAGGTCCGGACCTGGGGCGAGATCCCGGCCGTCGAGAACCCCCTCGACCACGTCGACCTCGGCGAGAAGCTCGGCATCCTGGACCTGGCGCGCGCGACCAAGCTGTCGGGCCCGCGGTTCGCCGTGCTCAAGGGCCGCGGCGCCGCGCTCGAGCGCGCGCTCGCCCGCTTCTTCCTCGACCTGCACACCGAGCGCCACGGGTACACCGAGTGGTCGGTGCCGGCGCTGGTCACACGCCCGACGATGACCGGCACGGGCCAGCTGCCCAAGTTCGAGCAGGACCTGTTCCGCACCGAGGTCGCCGACCGGGAGCTGTTCCTCATCCCGACGGCCGAGGTGCCGCTGACCAACCTGCACGCCCGCGAGACGCTCGCCGCCGAGGAGCTCCCGCTGGCCTACACCGCACAGACGCCGTGCTTCCGCTCGGAGGCCGGGTCGTACGGCAAGGACACCCGCGGGTTGATCCGCGTGCACGAGTTCTCGAAGGTCGAGCTGGTCCGCTTCGTCGACCCGGCCCGCTCGCGCGAGGAGCTGGAGGTCCTGCTCGGCCACGCCGAGGCCGTCGTCCAGGCGCTCGGGCTGGCCTACCGGGTCGTGCGGCTCGCGGCCGGCGACATCGGCTTCTCCGCCGAGTACACCTACGACATCGAGGTGTGGCTGCCCAGCCAGGGCCGGTACCGCGAGATCAGCTCGGTCTCGGACTTCGGCACGTTCCAGGCCCGCCGCGCCGCCATCCGGACCAAGGCGAAGGACGGCGCCCGCGGCTTCGCCGCCACGCTCAACGGCTCGGGCCTCCCGATCGGCCGCACCCTCGTCGCCGTCCTGGAGCAGGGGCAGCAGCCCGACGGCAGCGTCCGCATCCCGCCCGCCCTCGTCCCCTACACCGGCTTCGAGATCATCGAACCCGCCTGACCTCCCGACTCGCGGTGCAGGACGTCCCGACTCGCGGTGCAGGACGTCCCGACTCGCGGTGCAGGACGTCCCGACTCGCGCACAGCTTCCGCGAGTCGGGAGCTGCGACACCGCGAGTCGGGAGCTACGGCACCGCGAGTCGGGAGTTGCGGCACCGCGAGTCGGGAGTTGCGGCACCGCGAGTCGGGGTCAGGCGCGGGGTGGGCGGAGAGTGGGACCCTCTGGTGGGTGGGCGATGGTGAGCAGCACGTGGACCGGGGCGTTTCCGTGCACCCGCCAGCGGTGCCGCGCCGAGGCGGGGTGGGCGACGAGCTCCCGCGGCCCCAGCACCACCGTCCCCGCGCCCTCGACCTCCACCTCGAGCCGGCCGTCGACCACGTAGACGGCCATGTCGCCGGGCAACGCGAACCACTCCTCGAGGTACTCCCCCGGCTCCACGACGTACTCGATCACCTCGAGCGGGTTCCCCGGCTGCATCACCAGCGCCCGCCCGCGCGCCGCGTCCGGCCGGTTGGCGACCGGGATCTCCCGGCCCTCGCCGGCGCGCACCACGGTCATCCCCGTGCCCTCGGGGGCGGGCAGCAGCGCGCCCGGCAGCTCCCCGAGCGCCTCGGCCAGCCGGTAGGTGGTGATCATCGACGGCGCGCTGACACCCCGCTCGATCTGCGAGAGGAACGGCTGGCTCACCCCGGCCCGCCGGGCCAGCTCGCGCATGGACAACCCGGCCTTCTCCCGCAACGCGCGGATCGTGGCCCCGACCCGGGCGTTGAGCGCCGCCTCGTCCTCCACCCGCTCCTCCTGACCGAAACTGACAGTCCTTGACAGTCGAACTGACCAGAACGATAGTCGAGAGCAATCACTTCTCACCAGGAGCAGCACCATGGCAGTCGCCGAGACCCGCGACGGCGTCCTCGACGTCCCGATCATCGACATCACCCCGTTCCGCACCGGCGGTACCGAGGCGGACCGCGAGGCGGTGGCCCGCGCCGTCGACCACGCCGCCCGCACGGTCGGGTTCATGCAGGTCGTCGGGCACGGGATCCCGCAGGCAACGCTCGACGCCTTCACCGTCGCGATGGACGCCTTCTTCGCCGCCGACCTCGCGGCGAAGTCCACCTACCGCTGCCCACCCGGCGTGAACCGCGGCTACACCCCGCCGAAGTCCGAGTCGCTGGCCAACAGCCTCGGCCTCGTCTCCGCCGCCGACCTCTTCGAGGCGTTCAACGTCGGCACCCAGGCGAGCGACTTCCCCGGCCTGGACCTGTCCGAGGCGGACTACGGGACCAACGTCTGGCCGGACACCCCCGGCTTCCGCCCCGCCGTCGAGGCCTGGTTCGCCGTCGCCGGCGAGGTCGCCCGGACGATGACGCGCGTCTTCGGTCGCGCCCTCGGGCTCGGCGAGGACCACCTGGCCCGCTTCACCGGCCACTCCGTGGACGTCCTGCGGATGATCAACTACCGGCTGCCGTCGGCCGCCGCCGAGCTCGAGCCCGAGCAGGTCGGCATGGGCGCGCACACGGACTACGGCATCGTCACCGTGCTGTGGGCCGACGCGGTGCCCGGCCTGGAGATCCTCGACGGCGAGGGCAACTGGCACCCGGTACAACCCGCCCCGGGCGCCCTGCTGGTCAACCTCGGCGACGCGCTGGCCCGCTGGACCAACGACCGTTGGATCTCGACCATGCACCGCGTCGCCGCCCCGCGGGTCGACGGCCGCCTGGTGCCGCGCCGCTCCGCCGCCTTCTTCCACGACGGCGACGTCGACGCCGTCATCGCGCCCCTGCCCACGTGCGTCGACGCCGAGCACCCCGCCCTCTACGAGCCGGTGACGGTCGGCGAGCACCTCCGGGCCAAGCTCGCGGGCTCCCGCGGCGGCGTGCTCACCGAGGGCGCGGACCGCGAGGCCGCCCGCCTGTCACGCTGACCGCGGACGCGACACGCGCCACCCGACCGGGTGAATCCGCCTGCAGGCAACGATCCCGCAGATTCGGGACGGAGCAACCCGTAACGCCGCTTCTTCGAGTAAGGCTGTCCTACCAGTCGAAGCGCTGACCTGCGTCGAGACCGGGAGGATCTGACCCGATCACCCACAGATGACTGTCGCGCCGCGACGTATCTGTCGCATCCGGGCGTCGTTGGTGCCGCACGTACGGACGCACGCTCCCCACGTCGTCCTGCTCCGTCCCCGACGAAGAGGACCCCCGGATGGCCAACCACCGCTTCGCTCCCCCACCCACGAAGGCACCGAAGGAACCCGGCACCGGCCTGCGCGCGCCGGTCGGTCGCCGCAAGTTCCTCGGCTACCTGATCGCCGCGCCCACGCTCGTGGTCGCGGCCGAGTTCACCCGCCAGCAGGTGTTCGACGCGCCGTCGACCGCCTGGGCCGCGGCGACGCCGTCGGGCCCGCAGACCCCCGAGGTCTACGACCTGCTCGACGCCCTGCGCGACTCCATGCGCCCGACCGCGAACCTCATCCGGATCGAGGTGAACCGCGACGGCACCGTGTCGTTCGCGCTGCCCCGCTCGGACAACGGGCAGGGCATCATCACCTCGACGCAGATGATCATCGCCGAGGAGATGGGCCTCGAGGTCGACCAGGTGAAGGTCACCCTGGCCGACGCCCGCCCCGAGCTGCTGTTCAACCAGCTCACCGGCGGCTCGAGCACCACCTTCACCACCTACACGCCGATCCGTGTGGCGGCGGCGCTGGCCCAGATGCGGCTGCTCGACGCCGCGGCGCAGCTCCTGCAGCAGGACGTCCGCACGTTGACCAGCCGCGGTGGGCTGATCACCGATGCGACCGGCGGCTCGGTGCCCTTCTCCGCGCTGACCGAGAAGGCCGCGAGCGCGGTCGACCAGCAGGTCGAGGTCGCGCTGAAGCCACGCGAGGACTTCACGATCATCGGGAAGTCCCAGAACAAGACCGACGCGCGTGACATCGTCACCGGCCGCAAGTGCTTCGCCACCGACCTGCAGATCCCCGACGCGCTGCCCACCGTGATCTGCCGCGCACCGGACCTCAACGGCACGCCGGACGACGTCGAGAACATCGACGAGGTCCGTGGCATGCCGGGGATCACGGACGTCGAGGTCGTGAGCACCGGTGTCGCCGTGCGCGCGAAGACCTTCGGCCAGGCCATCGACGGTGTCCGCGCCCTGCGGGTGCAGTGGAACGACGGCACCGTCCACGGGGAGGACGACGAGTCCGTCCTCGCGAAGGTCCGGGCGGCCGAACTGCCGATGGCCGTCCCTGCCGGCGTCGGCGAGACGATCGACTGCGCGTTCACCTTCTACTTCGCCTCCAGCAGCTCGCTGGAGACCAACTCGGCGATCGCCGACGTCCGGGACGACCGCGCCGAGATCTGGGGCGCGATGAAGAACCCGATCGCGGCGCAGGCGGACGTCGCCAAGGCCGTCGGGCTGCCGCAGAGCGCGGTGACCGTGCACGTGACAGAGGGCGGCGGCTCGTTCGGCCGCAAGCTGTTCTACGACGCCGCGGTCGAGGCGGCGGAGTGCTCGAAGGCCTTCGGCAAGCCGGTGAAGCTGATGTGGACCCGGGCCGACGACTCGCGCCAGGGCCGCGTGCACCCGCTGTCGACGAGCCGGATCCGGGCGCAGATCAGCGGCGACACCGTGCTGTCGTACGAGCAGCGGCACACCAGCGTGGCCACCCAGGTCAACCCGGGCCTCGGCGAGGCGATCACCGCCGCCGCGGTCAAGGCCCCGCTGGGGAACCTGACGCTCTCCGAGAGCATCTTCGAGCTCACCCAGGTCACGCCGTACGACTTCGGGGTGTCGACCCGGCTGCTCAACGAGGTCGACATGCGCTTCAACACGACCTCGATGCGCAACATCTACTCGCCGAACGTGGCCACGGCCCGCGAACTGATGGTCGACCAGATCGCGGCGAAGATGGGCAAGGACCCGTACGAGTTCCGCCGGGCGTTCCTCAAGAACGACCGGATGCGCGGCGTGCTCGACGCCGTCGCGAAGGAGGGCCGCTGGGGCCGGTCCATGAAGCCGGGCACCGCACAGGGCCTGGGCTTCCACACCGAGTACAAGGGCGTCTCCGCGGCGCTCGTCGAGATCGACACCCGGCCCGACACGGTCAACCGGAAGATCCGCGAGGCCGTGACCGGCCCCCGGGTCACGAAGGTGACCTTCGCCGTGGAGATCGGCCTGGTGATCAACCCCCGCGGGCTCGAGGCGCAGATGATGGGCGGGATCAACGACGCCATCGCCCTGATCCTGACCTCCAGCCTGCACCTGACCGAGGGGCACTTCGTCGAGGCCAGCTGGGACAACTACTTCTACACCCGGCAGTGGAACACCCCGCCGGAGATCAACGTCATCATTGTGGACTCCGACGCCGACGAGCCCGGTGGGGCCGGGGAGTTCGGCCTGGCGGCCACGTGCGGCGCGATCGCGACGGCCTACGCCCGGGCGACCGGGAAGGTGCCCGAGTACTTCCCGATCAACCACAAGGACCCGTTCCCCTTCGAGCCCAAGCCGCTCGTGCCCCCGAT